>LSCC01000063.1 GCA_001577215.1 Fidelibacterota bacterium TCS52 | reverse complement strand
AAAATTATTTTCTTATATTTGTCGGCTACCAATTATAATGGAGAAATTATTGAAGAAACAACTTTTAAAGAAAAAATTAATTTATGGTTTCCAGCAAATAGGAATTGGGACTTCAAACAATAAAGAATCTTTCAAATGGTATAGAAAAAACTTAGGTTTTAATATTTCTGTATTTGAAGAATTTGCAGAAGCACCATTAATGACTAATTATACAGGCGGAACAGTTCAATCTCGACATGCAACTCTAGCTCTTAATCTAAACGGTGGAAGTGGACTTGAAATTTGGCAATTTACTGATCGTAAAACAGAGCATCCAAATTTTAATATACAATTAGGAGATACTGGAATTTTTGCTTGTAAAATCAAAACAAAAAATGTCAAAAGGTCTTTTGATGAATTATCCGAAAATAATGTTGAAATAATTGGAAAAATTGAAGAAGATCCTAATGGTGAAAAATATTTTTTCATAAAAGATCCATTTGGTAATATTTTTCAAATTGTAAATGGGAAGTGTTGGTTTTCAAAAACCAAATTTTTAACCGGTGGTTTTTCCGGTGTGATCATTGGTGTAACTGACATAGAAATATCAAGAAAATTATATTCAGATGTTCTTGGTTTTAATGAAATCGTTTATGATAATTCCGGATATTTCGATGATATTCAAAATTTACCGGGCGGAAAAAGAAAATTTAGAAGAATTTTACTTAAAAATAATTTCAATACAGGTGGTTTTTCAAAATTATTTGGTACTGGACAAATTGAACTTATCCAATCATTGGATAGAAAACCAAACAAAATATTTGATAATCGTTATTGGGGTGATTCCGGATTTATTCACTTATGTTTTGACATTAAAGGAATGGATCTATTGGGAAAAGAGTGTTCAAATAGTGGCTTCCCATTTACTGTAAATAGTAAAGGTTCCTTCAAAATGGAAAATGCTTCCGGACACTTTAGTTATATTGAGGATCCGGATGGCACACTTATTGAATTTGTTGAGACACATAAATTGCCGATAATAGAAAAATTTGGTTGGAATTTAAACTTATATAAAAGAAACCCACATAAACCATTACCGAATTTTATAATTAAGGCATTAAAATTTAACCAAATAAAAGATTAGAATTTTTCTTTATTAGTTGATTAAATAACATAATATTAAATTGATCATGAATAGATCTTCTCAATTTTTTTCCTATGTTTTTCATCTATAGTTACATTTAATTTTAAATCATTTCTCATTGACTGGAATACTTCAAGTGTTTTGTCAATATCTTCTTGTTTATGTGAAGCAGTTGGAATCATTCTAAACATAAAGTAACCTTTTGGAATTACTGGATAAGTTACAACTGTTACAAAAATATTCTTTTCACGCAAATAAGTCAACATTTTTCTACCTGTCTCTTCCATAATATCTTCTCTTGTAGTTACAAATACAGGACAAATCGGTGATTTTGCATCTCCAACGAAATAGTCTAAATCTCGCAATCCGGTTTTTAATTTATTTGAATTGTCCCACACTGTTTTTCGATTTTCATCACCATTTATTACATATTCTAAAGTCTTATTGAGGGATTTCACATAAACCATTGGTAAACTTTTTGCGAATACTTGAGTGCGAGCATTATATTGGATCCAATCTATTACTTCTTTTTGTGAAGCAGAAAATCCACCGATAGAGGCAAATGATTTTGCAAACGTTCCAAAATAAATATCAATTTTATCTTGTACACCAAAATAATCGCCGGTACCTCTACCATTTTCTCCCATGACACCAAAACCGTGAGCATCGTCTATGAATAATCTTGCATTATATTTATCTTTTAAATATGTAATTTCATCTAATTTCGCCAAATCACCGGTCATTCCATAAGTTCCCTCTATTACGATAAATATTCCACCTTTTCTATTTTTGTTCAGTCGTTTTAATAAATTCTCTAAACTTTGCATATCATTATGACGAAAAACTCTGAATTTTTGGTGTGATAATAAAACCCCATCTACGATCGATGCATGAGCTAATTTGTCCATGACAATGACATCATCTTTTCCAACAAGCGAGGCAATTGTTCCCATAACGCCTAAATATCCGTAATTGAATAAAAATGCCGATTCTTTCTGTTCATATTTAGCTAATTTTTTTTCCAAATCAATATGATATTGAGTGTTTCCACTCATCATTCTGGAACCCATTGGAGAGCTAATACTAAATTCCTTTACTGCATCGAGAGCTACTTGTTGAATATCTTTATTTTCAGCTAATCCGAGATAATTATTAACCGACCACATTATCATTTCTTTCCCATTATATTTCATCGTTCTACCAGGAATCGGATCAAGAATCGGCCTTGTAAAAAAAGTATCTCCCATTTTTCTGTATTTTCCAAAATTTCCTGCATCTGTTTTACATTTATCAAAAATATCCATTTCTTCCCCTTATTTTAAATTCTTTATTTTTTTATTTACATCATTTTGATTTATTTCATTCTTACGGAATATCATTGTCGGCTTTAAATATTTTATCTTATTCTCTTTTTGAAATAACTTTTCTCCACCGCCGGTAATATTTAACATAATTGTTGCATTTTTTTCTATTTTCTTTTCACTTTTTGCCTTTACCAAACTTGCAAATGCTACAGAAGCGGCAGGAGAAATATCTATTCCTTCTATTTTATAAAATAACTCGGCTGCCTTTTTTGCATCTTCATTAGTCGCAGATAATGTTTCACCATCGGTATCAACTAATGCATCATATAAACCACCAATAACGCTATACGGTGGTTTTCTATTTGATAATACTTTTGCATTAATTTCCTCAATTCTGGCTCTTGCATCTTCATCTTTATAACTATACAATTCTCTGCTTTTTCTCTTCCACGACTCATTCAATAATAAAAATGGGAAATTCTGTGAGATCATTAATTTCATTTTATTGTTTCCATAATTGCCATCTTCGATCAATCGTAAATTAGCTTCCCAAGCAGCAATTGCACCAGTTCCGCTTCCAACAGCTTGAAAATAATAATCAGGAATTTTATCAATTGTTGTAGCTGCTGAAAGAACTGTAGTTCCCATTCCGTCCCTTCTAGCAACATTTTTAGCACCGCCTTCTGGAAAATATTCATCCATATTACAGATCATTCCTGCTAATTTTATCGCATCATAATAATCGCTGTTTCCTTCAGCTAAAATTAGTTTCACATTAGGATTTATCATTTTACTAAAATACATTGCATTTAAACTTGTTTCAGGGATTACAACTATTAATGAAATATCATTTTCTGAACAAACTTTTGCAAAAGCTCTTGCTGTATTTCCAGCAGAAGCGACGACAAGTGTTTTTTCATATTTTTTTGGTAATCTTCCGCAAACACTATATGCTTCACATTCTTTAAATGTTCCAGTTGACATTTCTGCACCATTTTTAGGCCAATATCCACTAAATGTAATGAATAAATTTTTCAACCCAAGTTCATCACACAATTTTTTACTTTTATATGTTATTGGAGCTCCTGACCCGTCTAAAGTATGTCCTATAGGCAACCAATCAGCAAAACGATACAATCCATAAGATTCATCTTTTAATTTTAATTCTTTTTTATCATAAATTGTTCTTAAAAATGCATTTTTTTCACAAGAATCATATAACAATTGTAAATTGTCATCTATGATTTTATTACACCCCAAACATTTTAATTTATATTTAGTTTTCATCCAAGTTCCCTCAATATATTCAAAATAATAGATAAAATTTAATAATTTTTAATTTTTTACCCAATAATATCAAATGTAGAATTTCCATTTGTTATTTTCATTTTTTCTTTAACTAAATTTGTTACATTTGCAGTTGCGGGACCTTCTTTTATTTTCTCAATAAACAAATCTAATTTTTCTTTTTCTCCTTCTGCAATAATTTTTACACTACCTTCTATTGTGTTTTTTACATTTCCTTTTATTTTTAATTGCTGAGCTAATCTTTGTGTAAACCATCTAAATCCGACCATTTGTACTCTGCCGAAAACCTCTATTTTATATCTTTTCATCATCTTAATAATTTAATGAATAAAAACAGCGAGCAGTAACTCGCTGTTTTCTTTATTCTAGTAAATAATTTTATATAACATTATCTATTTTTTCTTTTATTGCCTTTTTGGGTAATGCTCCAATCATTTGTTCGGCAACTGAACCACTCTTAAAAATTAACAATGAAGGTATGGAACGAATTCCGTATTGTCCTGCTGCCTGTGGTGAATTGTCAACATTTAATTTTGCAACTTTTATTTTTCCTTCCATTTCTTCGGCTATTTCTTTCAGAATAGGTGAAACCATCTTACAAGGCATGCACCATTCTGCCCAAAAATCCACTAATACCGGAATATCACTTTTTACTACTTCTTCTTCAAAATTAGAATCTGTTACTGTTATTGGCTTATCTGACATATTTTCTCCTTTTTTATTTTAAATTTTACTTTCTTAATATAATAAACTATTTGTAAATATAAAACCATTTTCATGAAATTTTCTTCTAATTTTTCTTTTAATATAATTTATTTTTTTGTAAAATATTAATTGAAATAAATAACAAAAATTATAGGTTTTATAATGTCAAAATATATAGTAATGGGTTCACAATGGGGTGATGAAGGAAAAGGAAAAATCGTTGATAACATCTCTCAAAAAATGGATTCGGTAGTTCGTTTTCAAGGTGGCGCAAATGCGGGACATACGGTAATTATTGAGGATAAAAAATATGTTCTTCATCTTATTCCAAGTGGAGTAATTTCCGGTAAAGCAAAAAATATTATCGGAAATGGTTGCGTTATTGATCCTGTAACTCTTGCTGATGAAATACTTGATATGGAAAAATCTGATATAATAATTTCTACAAAAAAGTTCTTTATTTCATCCGATGGACATATAGTAACTCCATTACATAAGATATTGGATGTAAAATTAAATAAAAAAATTGGCACAACTTCTCGTGGAATTGGGCCGGCATATATGGATAAAGCGCAAAGAACAGGTATAAGAATGGAATCAATTTTAGATAATACATTTGAAGATAAATTTTTGGAGCATTTAGAATATTATAAAAAAAATTATTCTTTCATTGATGATCCTATGATAAATGAAATTAAAAGATCTTTACCAAAAATTTTAGATTCTATAAAATTGATTAAACCATTTATTACCGATACAAAACAAATAATCTATAATTCAATTAAAAATGATGAAAATATTTTATACGAAGGTGCACAAGGAACTTTACTTGATATTGACCACGGCTCCTACCCTTTTGTAACTTCATCTTCAACAACAATAGGTGGTGCTTTTACCGGCGCCGGAGTTTTTATTGAATTTGATAAAAGAATTGGTATTATGAAATCATATACCACTCGAGTTGGTGAAGGCCCGTTTCCTACTGAACTAAATAATAAAATTGGAGAAAAATTAAGAAAAAATGGAAATGAATTCGGAGCTACAACAGGCAGACCAAGAAGATGCGGGTGGCTCGATTTACCATTAATTAAAAAAGCAATAATGCTAAATGGTTTTAATTATCTCGTAATTACCAAATTAAGCTGTCTTTCTGGATTTGATAAGATTAAAGTTGCAATTGATCACGATAAAAATGATAAGCCAATTTACAAAAAATTCCCGGGCTGGCAAAAAAAAGTCTATGGAATTACTAAGATCAAAGAATTGCCCAAAAATTGCATTAATTATATTGAATTTATCGAGAATTACTTAAAAATTCCTATCGGAATAATTTCAACTGGGCCAAATCGCAAACATATTATTGTGAAAGATGAATTGTAATTTTTTATATAATTAATACAATATAATTAATACAATATAATTCTATGCAACAAATAACACAAATTGCTCAAATGGCATAATTATTATTTATAAAAAAATCCAAAATAATCCTTTATATTTATAAAATTATTTCTTAAATTAAATGATTAATTGGAAGTGAATAAATTTAAAATAAATTAGAGGAAATTGATCATGAAAAAATTTGAACAAAAATCAATTGACGGGAATACCGCAGCCGCTCATGTCGCTTATGCATTCAGCGATGTAGCTGCAATTTATCCGATTACTCCATCTTCTCCAATGGGACAATATGCCGATGCCTGGGCAGCTAATAATATGAAAAATATTTTTGGTGAAAAGGTTGAAGTTATTGAAATGCAATCTGAAGGTGGCGCATCAGGATCAATTCATGGTGCATTAACCGGTGGTGCTTTTACTACAACTTTTACTGCATCACAGGGATTAATGTTAATGCTTCCTAATATGCATAAAATAGCGGGTGAAATGTTACCAACTGTTTTTCATGTATCAGCTCGTTCATTAGCTTGTCAATCATTATCAATTTTCGGAGATCATTCTGATGTAATGTCAGCTCGTAATACCGGTTTTGCAGAAATGGCCGTATCATCAATACAAGAAATTATGGATCTTGGAGTTGTATCTCATTTATCTACACTTAAATCAAAAGTACCATTTCTTAATTTTTTCGATGGGTTTAGAAATTCTCACGAAATTCAAAAAGTAGAAATAATTGACTTTGATACAATGAAATCGCTTGTCGAAAATAAATATGTAGAAGATTTCAGAAGTAGAGCATTGAATTCCGAAAATCCTCAAGTAAAAGTCGGTGCTCAAAATCCGGATGTCTATTTTCAAGGTCGTGAGACAGTAAATAAATATTATAATGATACTCCAGAAATCGTTCAAAATTATATGGATAAAGTTGCTAAAAAAATTGGCAGACAATATCATCTATTTGATTATTTCGGCGACCCGAATGCTGAAAATATTATTATCGCAATGGGAAGCGGATGTGATACTATTGAAGAAACAATCAATTATTTAAATAAAAATGGTGAAAAGGTTGGATTGATCAAAGTTAGATTATTCAGACCTTTTTCAATTAAACATTTAATTGATGTTTTACCAAATTCAGTTAAAAAAATAGCTGTACTTGATAGAACAAAAGAACCGGGATCAATTGGCGAACCATTATATTTAGATATTGTCGCTGCGTTAAAAGATAAAAATTTAACAATTATTGGTGGTCGTTATGGACTTTCTTCAAAAGAATTCACACCACAAATGGTTAAGGGAATTTTTGATCATCTAAATAATAAATGCACTCATAACTTTACAGTTGGAATAATTGATGATGTTACCAATACTTCAATAGAATATCCTGAAGAATTAAATTCAACTCCTGAAGAAACAATTAGTTGTAAATTTTGGGGATTAGGTGCTGACGGTACAGTTGGAGCTAATAAAAATTCAATTAAGATCATTGGCGATAATACCGATATGTATGCACAGGGTTATTTTCAATATGATTCAAAAAAATCAGGTGGAACTACGAGAAGTCATTTGAGATTTGGAAAAGAAAAAATTCAATCTTCATATTTAGTGCAAAATACAGACTTTATTGCTTGCCACAATCCAGCATTTATCGGAAGATATGACATACTTGAAGGAATAAAGGAAAATGGCGTTTTTCTATTAAATTCAAATTTGGAAGCATCTGAAGTTTTTGAGAATTTAACTGAAGATATGCAAAAGACAATGATTAATAAAAATATTAAATTTTACAATATTAATGCACTGGAAATTGCAAATGAAGTAGGATTGGGTGGTAGAATTAATACAATCATGCAGTCTGCATTTTTCTTGATCTCAAAAGTATTGAATAAAGATGTTGCAATAAAAATGATCAAAGATGCTATAGAAAAATCATATTCAAAGAAAGGCCAAAAAATTGTAGAAATGAATTGGAAAGCTGTTGATGCTACTAATAAAGCATTGAAACAAATTGAAGTACCAAAAAAAGTTTCGAATAAATCAAAAAAAGTCAAAGATCTAGTTCCTAAAGATTCAGATGATTTCACTTTGAATGTTATTGAAAAAATTATGAGAGAAAAAGGTGATGATATTCCTGTTTCTCAAATGCCTTTTGACGGTTATGTTCCATCAGGAACAACAAAATTGGAAAAACGTGGTGTAGCTCCTTTTGTTCCTCAATGGGATGCTGACAAATGTATTCAATGTAACCAATGTGCAATTGTATGCCCACACGCAGCAATCAGACCAAAATTAATTGATCCTGCAAATCTTGGAAATGCACCGAAATCATTCAATGTTTTAAATGCAATAGGAAAGGATAAAGATAAAAAATACAAAATACAGGTATTTATTGACGACTGTGTCGGTTGTCAATCTTGTGTAAATGAATGTCCTGTAAATGCACTAACAATGTCACCAATTGATAAAGAGAGAGAAAATGGAGAAACGGAAAATTATAAATTCTTTACTGAACTGTCAGAAGATGTAATTGGTGGTAATAAACCGGGTTCTTTAAAAGGAAGTCAATTTAAACAACCACTTTTTGAATTCTCAGGTGCTTGTGCAGGTTGTGGTGAAACACCTTATGTTAAATTAGCAACTCAATTATTTGGTGATAGAATGATAATTGCAAATGCTACCGGTTGTTCATCAATTTATGGTGGCACATTCCCTACTATTCCTTACACAAAGAATAAAAGCGGACATGGACCTGCTTGGGCAAATTCACTTTTTGAAGATAATGCAGAATACGGATTTGGTATGCGACTTGCGGTTGATTCAAATAGAAAAATTTTAAAAACAGCAGTTAAATCACTTGTTGAAAAAGATATTAAACCAGAATTGAAAAAAGCTTTGAAATACACTCTTGAAAATTGGATTTCAGTTGATGAAGATGCAAAGGAAAATGTTGCAAATATTAAAAGGCTGCTGAAAAAAGAAGATAAAAACAGCTTAGTTGACAAGGTTATTGAACTTCAAAATTATTTCATTCAAAAATCAGTTTGGTCATTCGGTGGTGATGGTTGGGCTTATGATATTGGTTATGGTGGATTAGATCATGTTCTTGCTTCAAACAGAAATATTAACATTCTTGTTTTAGATACAGAAGTATATTCAAATACAGGTGGACAAGCATCAAAGGCAACTCCATTAGGTTCTGTGGCTAAATTTGCCGAATCCGGTAAAGAAACCACTAAAAAAGATCTCGGAAAAATGGCAATGACTTATGGATATGTTTATGTTGCTTCGGTGTCTATGGGATATAATAAAAATCAGTTGTTGAAAGCTTTCAAAGAAGCTGAAGCGTATGACGGCCCTTCTTTAATTATTGCATATTCACCATGTATTGCTCATGGAATTGATATGACCAAGACACAACAAGAAGAAAAATTAGCTGTTGATACGGGATATTGGATCACATATCGTTACAATCCACTACTTAAGGAAGAAGGGAAAAATCCATTGATATTGGATTCAAAAGAACCTAAAAAACCTGTAGAAGATTTCTTCACAAATGAACAAAGATATGAATCATTGAAAAAGACATTTCCGGAAAATGTTAAAAAATTCCGACCGGAGTTCGATAAATTTGTAAAAGATAGATACAACGATTATAAAAAAATGTCAGAAAAATAAGTCATTTTTAATAACAAGCCCTTCTGCAAGTTTCAGAGGAGCTTTTAATTAAATTCAACACATTATGATAATACAACCATTAGCTAGTGGAAGTAAGGGAAATATAACTCTTATTCAAAGTGAAAAAGCAAAAATTCTCATTGATCAGGGTTTATCTGCAAAACAAGCGGGAATTAGATTACAAGATGCCGGGCACAATCCAAATGATATTCAAGCAATTTTCATAACGCACGAACATAGTGACCATATTAATGGAGCAAGAGTATTTTCAAAAAAATATAAAGTTCCAGTTTATATTAATTCAATTATTTTACCTATTGCAAAAAAGAAAAAAAAGTTTGATGAAATTAAAGATATTCGCCCATTCAATCCAAGTGATAATATTGAATTTATGGATTTGGTTTTACATCCTTTTTGCGTAAGTCACGATGCAGTTGATACGGTAAACTTTATTATTAGAAATAATAATAAATCTGTTGGAATTTTTACAGATTTAGGATATGTAAATAACATTGCAAAGATTAATGCAAAAAATTTAGATATAATGATTCTTGAAGCAAATCACGATTTGAAAATGTTAAAAAATGGTGAATATCCATTAGAATTGCAACAACGGATTAAATCAAAATTTGGACATTTATCTAACGAACAATCTGCAAATTTTCTTATCGATACTTTGAAAAACAATGAAATTGATAATATTGTATTAGCACATTTAAGTGAAAAAAACAATGACCCTAATTTGACAATTGACTATTTTTTAGAAAAACTTGAAAAAACAAATAATTCAATTAACTTAACTATTGCCAAGCAGCATCAAATTACAAAAAGTTTTGAAATTTAATGGAAATCAATAATATATTTTTTAAAAGGAGTTAAAAATGAAACGAATATTAATTATTTTATTAATTACAACTACTATTATTTTAATGAGTTGTAGTCATAAAAAAGAAAAAAAAGGAGACAAATTGGAATTTAAGACATTAACTGTAGAAGAAATCGCAAAAGTAAAAGAAAAAGTAAAAAATACTGAAGTTATACCTGTTGAAGACAACGAAATTGCAATAATTGAGACAAAATTTGGTAAGATGACTATAGAATTTTTTACGGATGAAGCACCAAATCATTGTGCTAATTTTAAAAGATTAACCAATTCCGGATATTATTCAGGTACAACATTTCATAGAGTAATTCCGGGATTTGTAATTCAAGGTGGAGATATAAATTCTCGTGACGATAACAAAGCAAATGACGGAATGGGTGGTCCCGGATATAATGTAGATGCAGAATTCAATAAAATTCACCATGAAAAAGGTATTTTATCAATGGCTCGTGCACAAGATCCAAATAGTGCCGGCTCTCAATTTTTTATCTGTGCCGGTGATGTCGGTCAATTAGACAATAATTATACAGTATTCGGAAAAGTAACAGATGGATTGGATGTGATTGATAAAATTGTTAATCTCCCAAGAGATGAACGAGATAATCCCAACGAACCAGTTAATATGAAAGTTACTATGAAAATAAAATAAATAATGCTCAAAAACTTATTTAATAAATTTACACTCAAATCCAAACTGAAAATCGGATTAGCACTTGGAGGTGGCGGAGCACGTGGATTAGCTCATATTGGAGTGTTACAGATATTAGAAAAAGAAAAAATACCTATTGACTTTATAGCCGGAACTTCTATAGGTTCAATTGTAGGAGCTGTTTATGCACACAATCCTAATTATAAAGATTTAACTAATGCATTCAAAAAATTAATAGAATCCCAAAAATACAAAGAACTGAGATTGGATAACTTAACTTTACATAGTTCGTCGAATCCGTCATTTATTAAGCAGTTTACAAAAATTATTGCAAAAAAAGTAATTCTTAAATTACAAAATCAAAGATTAGGTGTTGTTTCTGCTGAAAAAATGAAAACAATCTTATCTAAATTACTTTCCGGTATTACCTTTGAAAATTGTAAAATACCTTTCGGTGCATTAACAGGAAATTTGGATACTGGCAAATCCCATTTCTTTACATCAGGCGATATTGTTTCTGCTGTTCAAGCAAGTTCAAGTATTCCCGGTTGGGTTGAACCTGTAACTATTGATAACAATCTTTATACTGATGGAATGATAGCTTCATTAATACCTATTTCTCAAGTTCGTGAAATGGGAGCTGATATTGTTATTGCAGTTGATGTTACTAATCGAGATCTATCTCGCCGTAAAATCAATTCATCAATTGATATTGTAGAAAAAGCAAACCAAATTCTGAAAAATAATGCTACCGATCTTTTATTGAAACAGGCGGATGTGGTAATTCGTCCCAATACAAATGGCTTGGAATGGTATGAATATTCTCATTTAAATGAACTTATTGAAGAAGGAAAAATATCAACAATAAAAAAAATTGATGAGATTAAGAGGATAATAAAATAAACTAACTAATTGAAAAAAAATTAAATATAATAAAAAAGGGAAGCAACCGCTTCCCTTTTTAAATTTTCATCTAAATATTATTTAGAATAATTTATAAGAAACTCCAATTGCTACATCATATGTAGTTTTATTATAAGTTTCTTTATAAATTGTAGCATCTTTTTCATCTTCAATATAGAAAGTATTAGAAACACCAAGATCAATATTCATTTTATCATTTAATTTAAAATTAAAACCAGCACCAATAGAATGGTTATCCAAAGCAAAATCCATATCATTCTGATATGCTGTTTTTACGCCTTTTGTGTCATAAATATAACCAACACTAGCTATTAATTTATCACCTAATCCAAATTCAAGAGCAGCACCAACATTATAACCGTTGTCAACATTATCTTCATTTCCATCCCAATCTGCGTTGGTATTAAAATAATAATTGAAATCTGTTTCTACTTTTAATTTGGGTGAAACTTGGTAAGAAATACCGGTAGCCAATATTGCAGGCATATCTGCATTAGATTTTGCACCATCAGGAAACAAACCGGATCCATCAACTTCTGTGTCATTTTCCATTTCTAATTTTGCTTGCATTGCATATTTTAGAGCGATTTGTAATTTATTTAAATCATAATGAACTCCAAAAATACCATTAAATGCAGTACCTGTTTGTTCAGCATCTACTTCTACATCAGGAGCCATACTACTAATGTCAATTATTCCTGTTCCATCTGCTTCAGTACCATATTGAGTAGTTAATGCAATATTTCTAATACCACCTTCATAAGTATTTTTTGCACTAATATATCTTCCACCTACTGAAACAGAGATATTATCATTGAATTCATAAGAAATATTAAATTGTCCCGCAAGATAGATCGATGAACCTTCAAATGCAATATCAGCATCATATCCTGTAATATTTCCCATAGCAGCTAATGCCGGATTAATTGCAGAAGCTGGTAGACCAAAATATCCTGATAATTGACTAATAAGTAACATATTAAATGAAGGCAATCCAGTTTTATAATCAGCACTTCCACCACCACCGATGGGCATAACTGCTAAAGAAGCAGCTAATTTCCCTGTTTTATAGACCGCATAAAAATCCGGAAAAAACATTGCCTCCACATCCCCTATATAAGTATCTTCATTTAGAGCTGCAAAATCATTTTTAATTTCATACTCTTGCCAGATTGACTGGTTGCTAAAAGATAGATATAATCCATCTTCCATTTTTGTTAAACCAGCCGGATTAAAATACACCGCATCAATTCCTGTCGATGCATTTCTGTTCATTGTTCTGATGTAAGCTGCACTTTGATTGCCATTGTCAACAAGACCGGCACTAAAAGCAACTACACTAATCAAAACAACCGCTACGACTACACTAAGTTTTTTCACTTTTCCCTCCTATTTTTTTCAAAAAAAGCAATAAAATATATAATATTAAAAAATAAAATGCAAGGATTTCTTTGTAAAAAAATATTTTTTGTATCTATTTACACTTTTTTGGGCTTTTAATTTTAAAAAAATACAACAATGTGATAAATATCATTTGTTTTTTTATATGATTTTAGTATTATTATACTGATAACTTAAAATTAACAGGAGGAATAATATGAAATTTACAATGAAAACAAAAGGAGTAACTCTGTTTTTGTTATTCTTTTTATTTTTAACAATCCAATGCGTAAAAGTGCCGGATAAAGTAGAAATGTTTAAATACGAGACTGGATTTGATCTTTTTATGGCAAAATTAACATTTACAGCTGATTCTTTATTCAAATCGTTGGTAGATGATGGTACTATATCCAGTGAAACATATCCAGATGGAGACGGTATCGAAAATTGGTATGTTTTTAGAGATACTGTTGAAATTGATACGATTGGTGTTGAAGATCAGCTTGCTTTTGATGATTTTGAGCCACAATCATTTACACAAAGTATCGATGACATTACAATTGATCCTATAACAAAAACAATAAATACTCAACTTGGTAATGCTCAACTTGATAATGCCGGGCCAGTTGTTTCATCAGATATTACATTAGTTCAAATTTTGCCTGATATTGATCCAGTGCCTGATGGAAATACTTATGAGATTCCTCAAGGTACTGGAATTCCAGCACCAATATATAGAGATATGAGTTTTGATAGTTTTACAGATGCAACATTCTCTTCCGGACAAATCGATATAGAAATTGACAATAATTTAGTTATTGAGCTTGGAGCGCCATTAAAGGTATATTTACTTAAAGTAGATTCATCATATATAGTAGGTACTGACGGTGATACAGCAAAAGCAGAGTGGAATCCTGGAATTATGCCCGGAAATTCTAAAATAGAAAGTATTTCTTTGGCAAATAAAACTATGCCGGGTAATTTTATTGTAAAAGTAGTTGGTGTTGTTTGTGGCTCTGATAGTGCAGAAATAACTGTTAATGACGCTTCAAAAAACTCTTCCTTTCAAGTTAATGCTGAAGGAAAAGATCTAAAAGTATCAAGCGCAACTGCAGATATACCATCACAATCTATTAATGATTCGACAGAAGTAAGTATGGATATTTCAAATTCCAATAAAATTCAAAGTGCAATAATTAATAAAGGA
>LSCC01000062.1 GCA_001577215.1 Fidelibacterota bacterium TCS52 | reverse complement strand
ACTAAAACAATAAATGTATTGACAGTATAGCACAACATCAAAGCTCTTAAAAAAATTGGTGCTTCAAAAGATGATAGGATCAAAAATCCTATCGAATAGCTAATTACCATTATTATCATGGGGAATATTCTCTTTTGTCTTTCGAAAACATCAAAAGATTTTATTTTATCCAATACTTTTAAAATTGTCATTGATACAAAAGGAACAGCTACAAAAAAAACAATTGCAATAGTAAAAAATAGAAATTTTTGCCTAATTGAATTATCTACATTGCAAAAAATGATCAATATAAATGTAACCAATGAATTGAAAACAGGAAAAAATATTGTTGATATAATTTTTGCTATTTTTTCTTTTGTATTTGTTAAGCTTGTATTCATATTTTTTATTTCCTTAAGCTAAAGTCCTTTGTCTAGTATGCTTTTCAATCCACGAGTTAAAATTCGTGGTATTGAATAACTTAAAATTACAAGATTTATTTGCACAAAGTCAAGGATAGTAACCAATTATTTATAAACATAGGTTATTGTATAATGTTTAACAAATAAGTAACTTCTAATCTGCAATAGACAAACAATTACAAATCATATATCTCTCCGTATTTTTCTTCCAAATATTTCATAAATGGTTCAACTGACATTGAGCTCCCAACTACTTTTTTAATTAATTCATCAGGTAAATATTTTCTTCCATATTTATGTACATTTTCATTTAACCATTTTTTTAATGTCAACAATTCACCATTTTGGATTTTCTTATCAAAATCATCAATCTCTTCAGATGCCTTTTGAAAAAACTGAGCTGCATAAAAATTTCCTAATGCATAAGATGGAAAATATCCCAAAGCACCCATTGACCAATGAACATCCTGTAAAACTCCATTTGCATCGCTGTCAGGAACAATGTCAAAATATTCCCTCATTTTTTCATTCCATATTTTAGGTAAATCCTTTACAGGTAAATCTTCATTTATCAACATATTCTCAATATCATATCTAAGCATAATATGTAGTGAATAAGTTACTTCATCCGCTTCAATTCTGATCAATGATGGTTTTACAACATTGATAGTTTTGAAATATTCATCGAGTTTCATTGTCTTGAATTGTGGAAAATGATCTTTCAAAATTGGTAAATATTTCTTCCAAAAATTTTTGCTTCTTCCAATTTGATTTTCCCATAAACGCGACTGACTTTCATGTATACCAAATGAAGCTGCTTGACCAAATGGACTGCCAAAATTTTCTTTCAACAAACCCTGCTCATAAATTCCATGTCCTGCCTCATGAATACTTGCAAACAAACTTGACAGAAAATTATTTTCATGAACTCTTGTTGTTAAACGAACATCGGATGGATGAAAACTTATCGTAAATGGATGAGCCGACTTATCTTGTCGTCCAGAATTCAGATCAAAGCCCATATCTTTAATGATCTTCATTCCAAATTTCCATTGCTCATCTTCGGCAAATTTTCCTTCGACTATTTTATTTTTTACAGAAGAATTCTTAATTTTACCAATTAATTTAATCAATCGAGATTTTAATCCACCAAATAGATCATCTAATTTTTCGGTAGTAATGCCAGGTTCAAATTGTTCCAACAGAGCATCATATCTATTTGTAGAATAACCGTAATAATCAGCTTCTGTTTTCTTCATATCTACCATCTTTTTTAAATATGGCTCGAATAGCGAAAAATCATTCTGCTCTTTTGCTTTCACCCATTTCATTTGACTTGTTGAAGTAAGTTTGGATAATTCTTTAACAAATTTTTCAGGCAATGAATTGGCATAGTGGAAATCTTTCCAAACACGCTCTAAAAATCTTTTATTATCATCAATAAATTCATTTGATAAAATTTCACCATTTTTAATATTGACAAATTTACCTAACTCTTTTTTAAATTCATCACTAACTTGTTTCTGATGGTGTAATGAGCTTAAATATGCAATCTCTTTTGATCTGATCTCTCCACCATTTTCCGGCATAAATGTCTCTTGATCCCAATGCAGCAGAGAACTTATTGATTCAATCTTTTGCATCTCTAAAAGTAATTTTTTTAAATTCTTTAAATTTGCTTTCATAACATCTCCTTTTTTAATCAATTATTTTTCATGAAAAAAATTATCTAATTCTTCTAA
The DNA here is from genome assembly GCA_001577215.1 of Fidelibacterota bacterium TCS52. Taxonomy (GTDB): domain Bacteria; phylum Fidelibacterota; class Fidelibacteria; order Fidelibacterales; family Fidelibacteraceae; genus TCS52. The sequence goes on along the minus strand of LSCC01000062.1, from coordinate 3,168 downwards.
AAATATATTATACGCTTTTTCGGAAAATAATACAAATTTTACTACATTTACAAATTTACTTTTCAACAGAAAATCAATAGTTAAATTTAACATTATTTCCGCACATTTATATAAATTAAATCCACCTACGCCTGTTCCAAAAGCAGGAAAAGCTAATGAAGTTACTCTTATTTCTTCGGCTTTTTTCAATGTATTTATAGTAGCTTCTTTTATTAAAATTTCGTTTGTTTTCAAATCTTGACCCATCACAGCTGCGTGAATTATTTTTTTATTTTTCAATTCTCCTGCTTCTGTTACAATGACTTTTCCGGGATTGACAGGACCTTTTTCTATTGCTTCCTCTTCAATAATCTTTCCACCAACTTTCTTAATTTCTCCTGCGACACCACCACCCATCCAAAAATTATTATTCGCTGCATTAACAATTATATCGACTTCCTGATTAACAATATTACCTTTAATAATTTCTATACTTGCATTCCCGATTTGTACCTTATGCATAATTTTTCACCTCTGATCTAAATTATTATTTATAACCACCGAAATATTATAAGTTTTGGAAAATTTTTCAAACATAGTATCTCTCATATTGACTTTATATTCTGTAAACTCATCTTCAACTTTTTGGTCTAATATTTTTGCAAATTGATAGATCGCAGAATTTGCTTTTCCATTTTTATTTGAAATTCTTATTGTTCTTTGATGAGAATTCAAATCCATTTTTTCCTTTATTTCCAATAACAACTTTTCAATTCCTAAATCTCGTTTAGCCGAAATGAAAATTCCATCAGATAGCCGTTTTTTGATCATTTTCATATTTAATTTATTGGAGACCATATCGACTTTATTATATACATTAATGAAATTTTTCTCAGGAATTTTAAATTCTTTCAATTCGTCATCTATTGTTTTTATATGTTGCAAGAAATTTGGATCTGATACATCTATTACCTTTAAAAGCAGATCAGCCGACTCTACTTCTTTTAGAGTGCTTCTGAATGAGGCAACTAATTGATGAGGTAATTTTTTTATAAAACCAACTGTATCACTTAAAAATATTACATGTGACTTGTCTATTTCACATTGTCGAATTGTTGTATCCAATGTTTTAAACAATTTATCTTCTACAGCAATTTTTGCAAAAGTTAGAACATTCATTAAAGTCGATTTACCGGCATTTGTGTACCCCACTATTGCAACATTAAAGTGTTGACTCCTATGTTTCTTTTGTGTTTTTGATTGTAATGCTATTTTTTTAAGTTCTGACTTCAATTTTTTTATTTGATTTCTGATCAATCTTCTATCCATTTCAATTTGCGTTTCTCCCGGACCACCTCGCATATCAATACCACCTTTCTGTCGTTCCAAGTGAGTCCATTTACGAGTTAATCGTGGCAACATATATTCCATTCTTGCAAGATCTACTTGAGTTTTTGCCTCTTTGGTTTTTGCATGATCTTTAAAAATATCTAGTATCAAAGAACTGCGATCTAATATTTTACAATTTTTCAATTCTTTCTGAATGTTTTTCTGCTGTGAAGGAGTTAATTCATCATCACAAATTATTGTTTGAATTTCCAATTCTTCAACCAATTGTTTTAACTTTTCTAACATTCCCTGGCCAACATAATGAACATTATGTATTTTCATACGCGATTGAATTATCGTATCTACAACTTCAATTTCTAAAGTATTTGCTAAAAGTGCTAACTCTTTTACAGAATTTTCTGTCACCTCTTTTTCACCAGGAAGTGAAATGGCAACTAATATTGATTTTTCAATTTTTGGTCTAATTATGTGCATTAAATTTCATCCAATTTAAATTTTAAAACTTCTTTCCTATTGCTAATAATAGCATTTCAATTCCAAAAAATATTGCCGCTAAAACTAGAAAAAATTCATTCAATGATTTGCCTTGTTTTAACTTTTGAATATTGTCAAATGTATTTTCATCCCATTTTATCATTGGATATTTTTCTTCATCGATTGTTTTTATTATTTTTTCACTTTCCGGAATATTTATTGAATATGTTAGCTGTTCATCGTTAAATTCCATTTTGTAAAATCCTGGAATATCCGTATCCTTATAGATAGAATTGATTCTTACTTTTTCATTATTAGTATTAGTTATTACAAAATCTTGATCATTATTGACAATTGGGTCACTAAGTAAAAGATCTGTTTGGGGAAAAAATATCGCTTGATGTATAAAAGATTTTATTAGTCGTGTAAAATATGGAGATAGCCCAAATTCAGTCCAAGAAAAATCAAATGGGCTTAGTAGTGTATAAATTTCAAATTTATTATCTTTGAATAATAATGTTTTCCCATTTGATAATTTCCAAATATCAATTTTATTTTTTTTGTCTGTTGTGTAATACTTTTTAATTCTTAAATTTGATCCTGAAAATTGCTGAAAATTATATTCTGACTTAATAAATGATAAAGTTAAAAATGAAGCTGAATTATCATTTATAACAGGTTGTAAATTACCCGTGAATTTTTGCCAATGATTGCCATTTATATTCTTGCCACTTATTAAAATTATCGGTTTTTTATGAGCAAACTTTTTAAGTCGTTCTTTTTGAGCAGACGAAAATTTATAAACATTGTTAAGAATTATTAAATCGGTTTCTTGAATATTATTGCTTGATAATTCTGCCGGTGAAATAATTTTTGAATTGATTTCTTTAATAGCATCAAATGCTAACGAAAGATAATTTCCGTCATCCGGTTTTGTAATATTTAAAATATTGATCGTTTTTTGCACAGGAAAAGAAAAGTAGATTGAATTATCTTTTTCGTAGTCATCACCCTCAATTGTAATAATTCCCAATATCCATTTCTCATTTTCCGGGATAAAACTAAAGCTACCATATCCTTTATCATCTAGAGTAACTTGACCAATTCGCTTCCCATTAACATTTAAATAGACGGGAGTAACATCAAATCTTTCTATGGAACTATTTGCTTTCAAATTTATTTGTACAAATTCGTTTAATGGATGGAATTTGTTTTCAATAAAAAATGTACCAATATTTGCATTGAAACTTTGTAGAAAATTAGTAATAATAAAATTACTCTGCTCAACATTTTCACCTTTTTTAATTGTTTTCAGTAAAGAATCCGTCATCTTGTTTTTTTGACAATCACTAAAAAGAATTACAT
>LSCC01000061.1 GCA_001577215.1 Fidelibacterota bacterium TCS52 | reverse complement strand
TCTGCCCCATTAAATTATAACGGATTCCCAAAAAGTATTTGCACTTCAATAAATAATGTTGTATGTCATGGTATTCCTTCAGAAAAAGATATTTTAAAAGATGGTGATATTGTAAATATCGATGTAACTGTAATCTTAAATGGTTTTCACGGCGATACATCCCGTACTTTTTTGATCGGAAATGTTGACGAAAAAACGAAAAAATTAGTTAGACGAACGGAAAAAGCAATGTATAGAGGAATTGATGCCATAAAAACCGGAGAATATTTATATAAAGTTGGTAAGACAATTGAAAAATATATTAGTAAATTCGGATATTCAATTGTTAGAGATTATGGTGGACACGGAATAGGAAAAGCTTTTCATGAAGATCCCCATGTTTTCCATTATAATTCTCGAACAAACAGAATACGATTGAAACGGGGAACGATATTCACTATTGAACCAATGATCAATTTAGGTTCTTATGAAGTAAATACATCTTCTGTTGACGGATGGACTGTTACAACTACTGATGGGGAATTAAGTGCTCAATTTGAACATACAATTTTAGTAACTGATAAAGGAGCTGAAATTCTTACAAAAGTGTAAGTGATTTGTTTTTGTTAAATAGTAAAAAATAATCTAATATTAATAATGAACAAAAAAAGCAAACTACAAAAAAAAACAAATACCAAAATTATAAGTTTCGTTTTACTTTTAATTTATATTATTATTACAGGTTGTTCTACACACGAACTTACTAAAAATACACTTAACACAAGAGAACAAAATATTGCTGATTCTATCGAAATCTCATATAATAAATTGCAAAAATTAAAACGAAGAAAACTTTACACTTTTTCAGAAAAAGAAGTAGATATTTATTTAAGATATTTATCAAAATATCAACCGAATCTACATTCCCGTGTGAAACATCTTGGATTGAAAAACATTGGTCAGCCATATGAATTGTACCTTCTTGGTGAATTTCCTTATAGTATTTATGATACACAGCCGCTATATTGTTTAGAAAAAAGCGACTGTGTTGTTTTTGTGGAACATACTTTAGCAATGGCACTTGCTCATGATTGGAACTCATTTTTTAAAATTCTACAGAGAATTCGTTATAAAAATGGAAATATTTCACTCGTAACTAGAAATCATTATGCAAATATGGATTGGAATCCAAATAACGCTTGGCTTGTAACAGATATTACCGATTCTCTGGGAGGCATGTCAATAAAAACCAATAAAACAATTTATAATAAAAAAAGATTTTTTAATAAATGGAATTTAGATACCAATATTCTCGTTGATTCAATAGCATGGAGTTATATTCCAGCAAAAAAAATGGATTCTATAAAAAATTCTTTTCAAACCGGCGATCTTGTTCAAATTGTTCGAGGCAGAGAAAAAGATAATGGAAAATGGGTTGGACATTTTGGAATGATAATTCTTGATAAAAATGGTAAACCATATTTACTTCATTCTACTCCACCCAAAGTAAAAATACAACCATTAATGAACTATGTAAATAATGGGTTACAATCAAATATTAAAAAAAGAGAAAGAAATGCAAAAATTGTTAAAGAAAATAAAAAAATACTAAAGTATAATGATAAATTAAAAAATAGTATTATTAGAAAACACATATTTAAACCAAAAAAGAAACAGAGAAAAAAAACATATTTTTATGGATTAAAGTTTTTAAGATTAAATACCGATCCTTTACAAAATTTAAAAAAATAAAAAAGGAAAATTATGTTGCACAAATTATTTAAACTCGACAAATTCCAAACAAATGTAAAAACAGAAATTATTGCTGGCATAACTACATTTGCAACAATGGGATATATTCTTATTGTAAATCCACAGATATTAGCAATTTCCGGAATGGACAAAGGTGCAGTTTTTACAGCAACAATATTATCTGCAATATTCGCAACATTGGTAATGGCATTTTATGCGAATAGACCCTTTGCATTAGCTCCTGGAATGGGATTGAATGCATTTTTCGCTTTTACGGTTGTAAAACAGATGGGGTATTCTTGGCAATTTGCTTTAACAGCAGTTTTTATTGAAGGAATAATTTTTCTTATACTCACTTTTTTTAATATTAGAACGGCGATCATTAATAGTATTCCATTCAATCTAAAAAAAGCTGTTTCTGTTGGTATCGGATTACTTATCGCATTTATCGGTTTGCAAAATGCTGAAATTATCACATCTAATTCTACAACATTAGTTACATTGGGAAATATTTCTGCCAAACCCATTATTGTAGCAGTTATTGGTTTAATTGTTACCGGTTTTTTTCTTATAAAAAATATCAAAGGTGCTTTAATTATTGGAATTGTTTTTTCTACACTATTGGGAATTCCGCTTGGTGTAACTCATTTACCGGAAAATTTTCAAATTATTAGCATCCCTCCTTCTATATCTCCTATATTTTTACAATTTGATTTTTCTAATATTTTTTCATTTGACATGTTGATCGTATTATTTACTTTCCTATTCATGGATCTATTTGATACTGCAGGAACTTTGATCGGTGTCTTAACAAAGGCTGGTTTTATTGATAAAAATGGAAATTTACCCGGAATCAAAAAGGCATTATTTGCTGATGCGATAGGAACAACCGTCGGTGCAATGCTCGGAACTTCAACAGTTACAACTTATGCAGAAAGTGCTTCCGGAGTGGCAGCTGGTGGTAGAACTGGATTGACTGCTCTTTCAACAGCTGTTGTGTTTGCAATAGCATTATTGATGGCACCATTATTTACAATGGTTCCAAACGCTGCAACAGCACCGGCTTTGATCTTAGTGGGACTCTTTATGATGAGTCCAATCAAAAAAATTAATCTAACGGATTACACAGAGGCTATTCCAGCGTTTTTAACAATTATTATCATGCCTTTAGCATACAGCATTGCAGAAGGAATCGCATTCGGAATGATAGCTTTCGTAATTCTAAAATTATTAGCTGGAAAGGGTAAAAAGGTTTCAATACTATCTTACATAATAGCTGTTTTATTTATTTTGAAATATGTATTCTTATAAAAATTTTTATTGTTATGTTAAAAAGAAAATGGCTTAGAATTTTTTATGAAAAATTGTTTAATCAAATTTATATTCAATTTTTCATTTTAACAGTAATATTTTTTAAAATTTATCACTTTGATCTATTGGAGGAAATAAATGAATGAAATAATTAATATTTTTAAACAGGCACTAATGATAACAGGATTCGTTTTTACGATGATGTTAATTATTGAATATATTAACGTTCAAACTCAAGGATTATGGCAAAGAAATATTTCTAAAAGTATTTGGAAACAATATTTGTTAGCAGCATTATTGGGAGCAATACCCGGGTGTTTGGGAGCTTTCACAGCAGTTGCACTTTTCACTCACCGCCTAATATCATTAGGAGCATTAGTAACTGCGATGATCGCAACAAGCGGTGATGAAGCATTTGTTATGTTATCAATGTTTCCACAAAAAGCAATTATTCTGACTCTAATAATCGTTGCAATAGGAATTATAGCAGGATTTATTACCGATAAATTACAATTTGCAAAATCATTTAAAAGTATCCTACCGGCAAATGGTTTTCCATTACATAAAGAAGAAAAATGTAGATGTTTACCACAAAACAATCTTTTTGAAAACATGAAAACTCCTTCCATACAACGAATTCTATTGATCGTTATTGTATCATTTTTTTTATTAGGTACAGTTATTGGAGAAATTGGTCCTCAAGTATGGAATTGGATTAAAATTACAATTCTAATTACCTCATTTTTATCACTTTTTATAATTGTTACAGTGCCGGAACATTTTTTGAAAGAACACCTTTGGAATCATATTGTGAAAATTCATATTCCCAGAATATTTTTATGGATGTTCGGTACACTTCTTGTAATTCATATTCTCATGCAATTTATTGATTTCCAATCTTGGATTGAGGGTAATTTGCACTTAGTTCTTTTAATTGCACTTGTTGTTGGTATTATTCCCGAATCCGGTCCACATTTGATTTTTATAACTTTATTTGCAAGTGGAACAATTCCATTTAGTATTCTTCTTGCAAATTCAATTGTACAAGATGGACATGGAATGCTTCCGTTATTAGCAGAATCAAAAAGAGGATTTTTCACGGTAAAAGTAATAAATATTATCTTTGGTGCGATAGTTGGTATCATTGGTTTAGTATTAGGATTTTGAAAATTAAAAACAATAAAATTTACATTTTTAATCCGCATGTATTCGCCAAATTAGTGTTATCTGTTTACTCGACTTGGTGGCAAGCGTTTTAAAAGAAAAATAATCTATGAACAAAAATAAAAAAATTCAAACCTCAAATGCAATAACAATTTCTTTTGCACATTTTACTCATGATATTTACACGGCTTTTTTAGCACCGATGCTTCCTTTATTAATTAATAAGTTTGGAATAAGTTTATCAATGGCAGGGTTATTAGATGTTGTTCGGAAATTTCCCGCACTATTGAATCCATTTATTGGAATACTTGCCGATAAAATTTGTGTCAGATATTTTGTAATTTTTACACCGCTAATTACTGGAATAGCAATGAGCTTACTCGGTGTCGTTCCATCTTATTCTGTAATCTTAATTTTACTTTTTGTTGTTGGGATCAGTTCAACGATTTTTCATATTCCTTCACCTGTAATGATAAAAATAGTATCTGGGAACGAAATTGGGAAAGGAATGAGTTACTTCATGCTTGGTGGAGAAATTGCGCGAACACTTGGACCACTTTTGATAACTGCTACAATAACTTTGTGGGGATTAGAGGGGTCTTATCGAGCAATGTTATTGGCAGTTATTTCAACTATATTTTTATATATTAAACTGAAAAATATTGAAGTAAACAAAAATATTAAGAAAAAAAATAAAAAATTTAGTCCAAAAGATACATTTATTAAATTAATTCCATTCTTTATTATAATTACAGGAGTTGCTACTTTTCGCGGTGCAATGAAATCCGCTATAACTTTATACTTACCAACTTTTCTGACAAACAATGGAAAATCTTTATGGCTTGCAGGAATATCACTATCTATTCTTCAACTTTCCGGTGCAATTGGAACATTTTTGGCTGGATCAATTTCAGATAAAATCGGACGAAAACATACTTTGCTAATTACTGCAATTGCCAATCCAATTCTTATGTGGTTTTTCATTATTTTAAACAATAGTTTAATGATCCCTCTCTTAATTTTAATTGGATTATTTCTCTTTGCTTCTGGACCGGTTTTACTTGCTTTGGTGCATGATACGGATTCTGAACATCCTGCATTCGTCAATGGTATTTATATGACAATCAATTTTGTAATGAGTTCAGCAATGGTTATATTAGTTGGCTTTCTCGGTGATAAGATTGGATTAATTTCTACTTATAAAATTTGTGCAATATTAGCGACTGGTTCAATCCCCTTTATTTTGTTATTACCGAAAAATGTAAAAGAATAATTTTATAAATAGAACACTGATAAAATCGATGCGGTATTTTTTAGTTTAAAGGTTTAAAAGTTTAATGTTTAGATTTCAAGCTTCTATCATTTTTTTATTTCGCTATTCCCATATTTCACTTAATAAAAATTTTTACGATAAAATTGTTTCATAAAAACAATTTTATTCTTAATTTATAAAGTTGTGTTAATGAGAAAATATTATTAAAGAGAGATACAAAATGAAACGCTTAGTAATAATTCCAACCTATAACGAAAAAGCAAATATTGAAAAATTAATAATTGACATTCAATCATTAAGTATTGAAAATTTAGATGTTTTAATTATTGACGATAATTCTCCTGATGGAACCAGTGATATTGTTAAAAATATTCAAAAAGAAAACGATAATGTTTTTATTATTGAAAGAGAAGGTAAACTTGGACTTGGCACTGCATACATTCGTGGTTTCAAATATGCTTTAGAAAACAATTACGATCAAATTGCTCAAATGGATGCAGATTATTCTCATGATCCAAAAGATCTAATAAAATTATTCAAAGCGATTGCAAAATATGATTGGGTAATTGGTTCACGATATAAATCCGGAATAAATGTTGTTAATTGGCCATTAAGCAGATTAATTCTCAGCTATGGGGCAAACATTTATTCAAGAATAATTACAGGTATGCAAATACAAGATGGTACAGCCGGATTCAAATGTTGGAATAGAAAAGTTCTCGCAAAAATTAAATTAGATGATGTAAAATCACAAGGATATTCATTTCAAATAGAGATGAATTTTCGTGCATGGAAATCAGGATTTAAATTTTTTGAAGTTCCAATTGTTTTTACTGATCGTACTTTAGGTGAATCGAAAATGTCAAAAAAAATCGTTCACGAGGCAATATTTATGGTCTGGAAACTAAAATATTGGTCTATTATAAAAAAAATCTAATTCATAAAAATGAATTTAAATATTGACATTTCAATTATTATTGTTAGTTATAATGTAAAAGAATTTTTACATCAATGTTTACTTTCAATTGAAAAAGCTACAGCTAAAATTTCAACTGAAATTTTTGTTGTTGATAACAATTCAATTGACGGCACTTATGAATTTATTCGTTCAAAATTTCCTGATATAAAATTAATTGCTAACAATGAAAATTTAGGTTTTGGAAAGGCAAATAATTTAGCATTACAAAGAGCTCAAGGAAAATACACTCTTTTCTTAAATCCTGATACTATTCTACAAGAAGATACTTTAGAAGTAATGTTGAACTATTTAGAGAAAAACCTAAAAGTCGGATTAGCTGGTTGTAAAATTTTAAATTCAGACGGAACTTTACAACTTGCATCCCGCAGGAGTTTCCCGTCACCTTTAACTGCCCTGCCAAAACTGTTAGGATTAAGTAAAATGTTTCCAAAAAACAAATTCTGTGGGAAATATAACCTCACCTATCTTGATCCTGAAAAATCTTATAGTGTTGACGCTATAAGTGGTTCATTTATGTTTTCAAGAACCAAACTTCTAAAAGAATTAAATGGATTTGATGAAACATTTTTTATGTATGGTGAAGATTTGGATTTATGTTATAGAATAAAAGAGAAAAATTATGACATTCATTATGTAGCAGATACAACAATTGTTCATTATAAGGGTGAAAGCTCTAAAAATTCTCCTATTGACAACATATTAAATTTTTATAAGGCAATGGATATTTTCGTAAAAAAACATTTTTCAACAGGATATTTCTTATTAACAACTCTCTTATTACGTCTTGGAATCTTTGGACATTTATTTGGACGATTTTTGGGAAAATTTATCAATATGGTAAAAACACCTATTATTGATTTTTCATTTATATATTTATCATTTATTTTTGCTATTTTAATTCGCTTTGATGAAACAAGATGGTTTTTTAATTATCAACCGGTTATTTTATTGTATGCAATTGTATATCTTATTTCGGCAACATTATTAGGACTTCATAAGAGAAAAAAGATTGATTTTGTAAGAGCTTTCGGTGCTATCATTCTTGCAGGATTAATAAATGGTTCATTCACCTTTTTTATGCCATTCATCGCATATTCTAGAATTGTTTTTTCAATTTCATTTTTGTTTATACTACTTTTCCTTCCCGGTTGGAGAATTATTTATTATCTGATAATCTATAAAAAAGTACTAAATAAAAGTTATACTAATAGAACTATTATTGTTGGAGCTGGACATGATGGAAAACACATCGCAAAGATCATTACAAAAAAACCGGAATTGGGTTATTTGTTTTTAGGATTTGTTGACAAAGATTTTGAAAATCCCCAAACAATTTCTACAATAAATAATTTAACTGAATTAATAAAAATTAAAAAAATTGAGAATATAATATTTAGCTCTGATAAATTCACAAGTGCCGATATTATGAGATTAATGAATAAAATCCAACATTTATCTGTAAATATTAAAATTGTACCTGAAAACATTAACTTAATCTATGGAAAAATGCGTATCGAAACATTGGAAGACATTTCTATTGTTGATATAGATTATAATATTTACAAACCCATTCCAATTTTAACAAAAAGAATATTTGATATTATTTTGGCATCATTTTTGCTTTTTTTCTTTCCGCTGATTTATCTTGTGAGATTGCTTTCAAAATATAAAACGAATACAATTCAAATTGATAATTATTCGATCAAAGAATGGCGTTCTCCAAAAAATAATAAAATAAAATTATCCTGGTATCCAATGTTAATCTCAATTATTTCCGGACAAATATCTTTCATTGGTGATTTGATCCATTTACCTGACAACATTAAAACAAGATTCTATAAACCAGGAGTTACAGGATTGATCCAAATTGAAAATTTACAACAAATAACTATGAAAGAACATCAAAGATACATAAATTATTATATGAGAAATTATTCTTTGATGATGGATATAGAAATTTTATTTAAAAGTATTATTAGAAATAAAAACAAAAATTTCAAATAAAATATGAGGGGGAATTATGAAAAGGTTTATTTTTTTGGTTTTGATTTTTACTTTGGCATTAGCTGCGGAAGAAGAAAATGTAAAAACCGGTTGGAGTTTTGGTGGTGTTCCGGCTATTGCTTATGACACTGATACGGGTTTTAAATATGGTGCCTTAGCTAATATTTATAATTATGGAGACGGTTCAACTTACCCTGAATATTTATATTCAATTTATGTTGAATGGTCGCGAACCACTAAAGGAAGTGGAATTAATGAAATATTCTTTGATTCAAAGCATTTATTACCAAAAGGAATAAGAGTAACAGCAGACCTCGCTTATCTTACAGAACAGACACTTGACTTTTATGGATTCAATGGATATGAAGCAGAATTTAAC
>LSCC01000060.1 GCA_001577215.1 Fidelibacterota bacterium TCS52 | reverse complement strand
TTTAATTGTTTAATTCCATAATTTAATTTAGTAGTTATATTTTCAATTTTATCAAATACTTGTCTTTGCATTTTTTCAATTTCATTATTTAAATATTCTTTCCACTGAATAAATATATCTTTAGGTCTTTTAAAACCATAACTACTTATTAATTGATTAAAACGCAATTTATCATAAGATAATCTTCTATCAATATTTTGAAATAATTGGCTTTCATATTGATTGAGCTTCATACCTAAATCTTGCCAATAACGTACTGAATATTCAGCTGCATTTGTTGGTGTAGTACATCTATGATCAGAAACAAAATCAATTATTGTATTATCGGTTTCGTGTCCAACTCCCGAAATAATTGGAATATTTGACTTGTAAACCGCTCTTGCTAAGTTTTCCCTATTAAATTCCCATAGATCTTCAATTGAACCACCACCACGAGAGATAATTATCAATTCCAAATCAGATCGTTTTTCTAATTCATTTATGGCTTTTATTATCGTTTCTGCACCATTTTTCCCTTGTACTTTTGCAGGATGTAAAATAATATTGATATGAGGTGCATACTGTTTGAATATCTTTAAAATATCTTGTAAAGCACTTCCTGAACTGCTGGTGATCACACCAATATTTAAGGGATATTTTGGTATCTCCTTCTTATTTGAATCATCAAACAAACCTTCATTTTTTAATCTATTTTTCAATTCTTCATATTTTTTATATAATTCACCAACTCCCTTCTCATTAATAGAATTAACAATAAAACTATACCTACCTTGTGGAGAATATACATTTAATCGACCAAATAAGATGACATTCATACCAACTTTAGGAGTTATTGTCAATTTTTTAGCAGAAGAACGCCAAATAATACAATTCAATATTGATTTATTATCTTTTATTGTAAAATATTGGTGACCGCTTCCGTGTTTCTTAAACTCGGATATTTCACCTTCAATATATATCGAAGGAATTTCATTTTCCAATTTATTTTTTATCAATGATGTTACATCACTAACCGAAAATACTTTTTTCATTTTTATATAGTATAATAAAAATAACTACTTGATACTTAATTCATATATTTAATAATATTAAAACATATATTAAATATTAATTTGTAATTAGCTACAAGATAGAAATATTAAATTACTTTTTTTTCTTATGACGATTTTTTCTTAACCGTTTTTTTCTCTTATGATTTTTTATTTTTCCTCTTTTCCGTTTTTTGCCACCTGACAAATTAATTCCTCCTTATTTTTTTAAACTATTATTCACTTTTTCTTTTAATGTTTTTGATGGTCTAAATACTGGTTTGTATTTTTCATCTATCCAAATTTTTTCCTTGGTACTTGGATTAAAACCATTTCTTGCTTTTTGGTGTTTGACAATAAAATTTCCAAATCCGCGAAAATTAACTGTTTCACCATTTTCCAAAGCTTCACTTACGGTAGCAAAAAATCCATTCACTACTGTTTCTGTTTCAACTTTCGTTAAACCAGTAATTTCTGAAACTTGTGAGATAATTTCTGATTTTGTCATGACTTTCCCCCTTTTATTAATTATAAATTGTTTGTAATGTCGGATAAACATTAAATATTTTCACTAAATTTTTTATATCTCCAAATAATATATCAATTAAAGCAATCTTTTCTTTTTTTGGTTTCACAATTTTTGGATTTTTACCTAATTTTAATTTTTGGGCCATTAAATCAATTGCATTTTGAGTTGTACCAATCTTATCAATCAATTTATGATTATATGCCTGCCTCCCAGTAAATACCTGTCCATTTGCCAATTTTCTAACTTTTTCTAATGAAATATTTCTACTTTCTGAAACATCTTGAATAAATTGTTCATAAACATCATCTACCAAAGATTGAAAATATTTTTTATCATTTTCTGTAAAATCTCTATATGGTGAACCGGAATCCTTTAGTTTTCCACTTTTTATCACATTCATCTCTACCCCAATTTTATTCAATGCTTTTTCCCACTGTGGGAAATCCATTATTACACCGATACTGCCTGTCAATGTCGATGGCAATGCAAAAATGCTGTCAGCTGCAATTGCGACATAATAACCACCGCTTGCCGCTACTGATTCCATTGCAACAAAAATTGGTTTTTTATATTTATTTTTCACCCATTTAATCATTTCATATATTTCTTGAGATGTTGCTGAACTTCCACCCGGACTATTAATTTTAATAATAATACCTTTAATCGAATTGCTTTTTCCATATTTTTTCAATTGAGAAATAAATTTATCCGATTTAATGAGCACACCTTCTAACGATAAAATGCCAATATCTCCAGAATGAGAAATATTAAATTCGTTTTTTTGAACACTGAATTTAATTATTGATATAATTACAATAATTCCTATAATTATTAAAGCAATAATGTTGCCTTTTCTCATTAATTAATCCTTATTTTATCTCCGGGATAGATTTTTGAAGGTGTAATATTAGGATTTAAACTCCTCAATTTTTGAACTGAAACATTTATTCTTTTTGAAATTCTCTTTAAGCTATCTCCACGACGAACTGTATAATAATTGCTTGAAGAATCACTATTATCAGAAATCCAAATGACTATTTTATCTCCAGGATAAATAGTTTTACCATAAGAAAAATTATTCCATTTACGAACTTGTGATGCTTTAGTATTGTATATTTCAGCAATACCACCTATAGTATCACCCTTCTTTATTGTATAAATTACTTTACGATTTGATGAATTAGAATAATTTGATTTTTTTGTCCAAATATTTAATTTTTGCCCCGGATATATATATTCTCCATATCTTAAGCCGTTCCAACTTCTAATATTTGAAGCTCTTATTCCAAATATTTCAGCAATTGCTCCTAAATTATCACCTTTTTTTACTTTATAAATAACTTTATTATGAGTTGATGAATAATTTCTATATACTCTTTTTGTTGTCCTGCTAACAGAACCGGACTTTGGTATTACAAGTTTTTGCCCAATTAATATTGGTTGACGATTTTTTAAATGATTTACAGACATAATATCACTAACAGAAACACCAAATTTCCTGCTAATTCTAATCAAGGAATCACCCCTTCTTACCTTATAGACAGAATATTCAACTTCTTTGACTTTATCATTTATTTTGCCAGAAATTGAACCTTTAACTTTATTCTTTTGTCCTTTTGGTATTTTTAAAACATAGTCATAATTTGGTGTTGAATATCTTCTTAACTCTGGATTTAATTCCTTTATTTTTGAATACTTAGTATTACATATCTTAGCAATACTTCTTAATTCTATACTATTATTAATATGCAATGTATCATATTCATACTTATCACTACCCATATTGGGAAGTTGAAACCCATACTTTTCCGGGTTCATACTTATTATTGTTGCTGCCAAAACTGTAGGAACATAATTTCTTGTCTGCCTTGGAAGTGAATGCATTTTCCAAAAATCTCTTGTATCATTATATCTAATTGCTCTATTAATTCTCCCTCTGCCGGCATTATAGGCAGCCATAGATAGATACCAATCGCCATAATAATCATAAAGATCTTCTAAATAACTTGCTGCTGCATAAGTGGATTTTACAGGATCTCTTCTTTCGTCCACCCAATAATCACGATTCAATCCATATCGTTTGCCGGTAGCATAAATAAATTGCCACTGTCCCACTGCATAAGCATAAGAATATGCTGTTGGTTTAAAACCACTCTCTATCATTGCGAGATAAATAAGTTCCTCTGGCATTTCTTTTTCATCTAATATTTTTCTAAATAAATCCTCATATTGGGGCTTCCTATTTAACCATGTTTGGAATATACTTTTTCCTCTGGATTGGAAATAATTAATTATTCTTTCAACTCGACTATTTAATATTATGGGAATATGACCTTCTCTATCTTCAATTATTTTAATTTTTTCTTTAGTATCAGGAACAATATAATCTTCAGCTAAATATTCCATTGATTCACGCATATCACTTACAGAAAATTGTTCATTTAATTTTGCCTTATCTGGAACATATTTTCTAAAATCATGAATTAAGCGATTAGTAAAACGCATCAATTCATTGTATTCAATTTCATCTAAATTATTAAAAACCTCAATATCTGATAACGACTCAAATGTCAATCGCAATTGTAATTCAATTTCAATTGTATCTTTTTCATACTGCGCAACTAAAGCATCGGCAAAATGAACCTTTGCTTCATTAAATAAAATCTGGAAACGATCACTTTCAACAACTGATTCCACTACAATACTACTATCTTTTACCGATTTGTTTTCAGAATTTTCATTTTCTACGTTATTTACAGTTGGATTATTAGTATTAACTTTATCATTTTCATTGATATTTTTTGTTGTACTTGAACATCCAAACGTAAAGAAAACGATCACCATTATTATTATTTTTTTATTGAACAATATTTCACTCCTTTTTTACTGAAATTTAATTTATTGAATTATAAAAGTCAATTAAATTACCATAAATTAATTCTATATTTTTTATTGATTAATATCTAACTAATATATGTTACCTTCTCACATGTTTTCCGGGGCTTCTATTCCCAATATATTCAAACAATTTGAAAAAATAATCTTTATACTTTTTATCAATTTCAAACGAGATTTTGACAACTCCTTATTTTCTGTTACTACTCTATGTCTTTGATAGAACTTGTGGAAATATGTTGCTAATTTATGTAAATAATTTGCTAAATACATCGGTTCTAAAGTAGTGAAGCATAATTCCATTGTTTCTTCAAATTCTGATATAACCTTCAATATATCAATTTCTTCTTTTTCTTTCAATAATTCAATATTGCCATCTTCAAATGATCCTATTTCCTTCAATTTACTGTGTTTAATTACATTTGAAATTCTAGCATGAGCATATTGTAAATAATAAACCGGATTCTCATCTGTTTCCTTTTGAGCCAATTCAATATCAAAATTTAAATGTGAGCCCATATTTCTCATGATGAAAAAATATCTTACAACGTCACTACCAGCAATACTAATTAATTCATCTAAAGTGATAAAATCACCTTTTCGTGTGGACATTTTTATTTTTTTATTTTTTCTGACAAGTGTTACGAATTGATGTAATAAAACTTTTATTTTTGAAGTATCATAATCCATTAATTTTAATGCAGAAACAACATCAGGATATGTTGCGTGATGATCAGCTCCAAAAATATCTATTATCTGATCATAATCTTGCTCTAATTTCTGTGCGTGGTAAGCAATATCAGGTAAGCGATAAGTTGGTTCACCGGAACTTTTAACAAGAACCCTATCTTTTTCCGCTCCAAATTCTGTTGTTTTAAACCAAATTGCTCCTTCTGATTCGTAAGTACTCCCTTTTTGTTCCAATTTCTTTAGTATTTCATCGATTTTACCGTTATCATAAAGTGTTTTCTCATTAAAATATGCATCATGAATAATATTTAATTTTTTTAGTGTACTTTTAATTGACCTAAGCATATATTCTGTAGAAAAATCAATGAAGATCTTTTCACTTTGATTATTTCTATATTTCTCTCCATAATTTTCTAAAAACAACTTAGCAATATCTTTTATATATCCACCTTCATAACCATCTTTTGGAATTTTTAATTTTTCTCCTAACAATTCCATATATCGAGCATATACAGATTCACCAAGAAGTCGCATCTGTCTTCCGGCATCATTAAAGTAATATTCTCTTGTAACTTCATATCCATTCCACTCTAAAATACGAGAAATTGTATCTCCCAAAACTGCTTGCCTACCATGCCCAATAGTTAGTGGACCTGTTGGATTGGCACTAACAAATTCAACCTGAACTTTTTTATTTTTCCCGAAATTTGTTTTTTTATAGTTTCGATTTTCTGACAAAACATCTTCAACAATATTTTGAAAATAACTATCTTTAATAAAAAAATTGATAAAACCGGGTTTTACAATCTCAATTTTCTCGATCATTTTATTTTTATCTTTAATCTCTTCTACAATATTTTCAGCAATTAAAATCGGATTTTTCTTTATTACAGAAGCCAATTTTAACGCAATATTAGAGCTAAAATCACCATATTTATCATTATTTGGTCTTTCAACAGTAAAGTTTACTTGTTGATCATCAATGATATCTGAATATATTTTATTTATTGTATTTTCTAATAATTGTTTAATATTGTTTGTCATTTAGTATCATCAATTGTTTTTTGTGGGACGTCACCCCATAAATTTTCAATATTATAATAATTTCTAGTTTCTTCATCAAAAATATGACAAATCACATCATAAATGTCAATTAATATCCATTCTTTATTATCGTAACCTTCAATATTAAAATCTTTTATATCTGCTTTTTCTAATTTTTCAATAATCTCATCAGCAATTGCTTTTATCTGCATTTGATTATCGCCTTGACAAATAATAAAATAATCAGTAAAATCAACTTTTTTTTTCATATCAAGAACATTAATATTTTCGGCATTCCTCGACAAAGCTGCATTAGTAACCATTTCCGTTAATTGTTGAGAATAATTTTTACTTTTTTTATTTATTTTATTCAAATAATCCTTTTATTTTTTATATTTATATTTTCAATTTTGTTTTATTAATACTTATTTAACTTCAATTTTATTCTGTCATTCGCAAAAACTTATATGGCTTTAATTCTTTATAGTCCTGCCCTAACACTATTGAGATATCACAATTAACTGCTCGGGTAGTTTCTTTTAAAATAGCCTTAACTTCCACCCCTAGTATTTTTGATATCTTTCTTGCTTTTTTATAACTATCTGTATGCAAATACATTAATGTTTTGTCGTAATTAAAATTATCTGCGTTACCAATGTTTATTACATCAACACCTTTTCTCACAAAATAATCTTTGTATTTTTCACATATTCCACTCACACCATTTCCATTGATCAATTCTATAACAACATCCACTTCTTTCTTCATTTTTTCTTGAGTATTTAATTTGGCAACAGGAATATTTTCCAGTCCTCTAGAAAAAAGATCTTTATTTTTTTTCTTTCTCGCCTTATTATCAATTATAGATGAATATAAAAAAATAAAGACAATAACAACCATAGCACCGGCAATGACATTTAAAAATATTTGACTCTTTTTTGTTTTCTTTATCTTTCTTCTATTCTTGTATTCCATAATGAATTAACTCCATAATAATAAGGATTATAATTATACCTCGGAATATTACTAATTCCAATTGAAATTTTGGAATCCTTTGAAATTTTGTATTCTAAATTTGTGTTAAAATATATTCCATTGTTTTGGTTACCTAATGCTTGCATCATTGGATTTGAAGAAAATGCCTGCTGTCTAAGAATAACATCACCACTTAGGTTTAATTTATCTGAAAATGGAATAAAAAATCTGTTGTGATATGAAACATAAGATTCATTACCTAATGACGAACTTCCCATTGACATTGAAATAGAATGTTGCATCTGCAGATTAGAAATATTCAAAAAGGAAGCCATATCATTATTGTTATTAATTTTTAATCCTAAATCGCTGGTTGAAAATTCAGAATTGTCATCATTAAATTGACCATAAAGAACAACTGAGCTAAAAAGAATTAATATCCAAATAATTTTTTTCATCTTTTCCTCCTTAATTTATTTTCTGCATTTCTAAGTTGCTGAATTGTATTGACTCCTTGTATTTCATTTGGATCATTTGCAACTTGTAAAAATACTTTTTTATCTTCTGCCACCATCATTGGTACAACATCTGTTAAATAATACTCACCTTGAGCATTATCATTATTTATGAAACGCAGATAGTGGAATAAATGTTTCGATTTAAAAATATATATTCCAGAATTTATTTCTTTGATTTTTTTTATTTCATCATTCGCATCTTTTTCTTCTACCGAATGTGAATATCTATCATCATTATTCCTAATTATTCTTCCATATCCGGTCGGATCATTAAAAATTGCCGAGAGAACAGTTGCATCGGCTTTTTCTTCATTATGCTTCTTGATCAGTTTGTTCATTGTAGCTGCAGTAAGTAGTGGCACATCTCCCGATAAAATTAATATATCACCGTTCCAAGAATTAAATTTATCTTTTGCCATTTTAATTGCATGACCGGTTCCTAATTGTTTCGACTGAATAACAAATTCTACATCTTTATTCTTTAATTCATTAATAACTAATTCTTTTTTATATCCTACGACAACTACTATCTTTTCAATACCAACACTTTTTGCTTGTGAAACAACTCTTGATATCATTGTTTTATTTAATATCTTATGAATTACCTTGGGAAGTGAGGATTGCATACGAGTACCCTTACCTGCCGCTAAAATAATTACACCTAACTTATTATAATTCATATTATTTT
>LSCC01000006.1 GCA_001577215.1 Fidelibacterota bacterium TCS52 | reverse complement strand
TTTTATTACACTTCATTTCCAAAACCATTTTGTCTTTAATATTTATCTAACTCATTAATATTATAATTATTCTTTTCCACATTATCAAGACATTTTTTAAAAATGATCACTTTCCGGAGTTTTCAACCATTTTTCCAGTGTCTGAGCATTTGTATCTTTTTCGGAAAGAGTAATGTCATTCGAATCTATTCCCCACTCAATTCCTATCAATGGGTCATCATATTTAAACCCGCTGTCACTTTCTTTTGAATAATAATTATCGACTTTATAAGATAATATTACTTTTGGAGATGTTACTACAAAACCATGAGCAAATCCTCTTGGAATAAATAATTGTCTTTTATTCTCGGAACTTAATTTCACTTTAACATATTTCTTAAAATCAGGAGATTTTTTCCGAAGATCGACCGCAACATCAATTACACTTCCATGTATCACTCTAACTAATTTTGCTTGAGAAAATGGTGGTTTTTGAAAATGTAATCCTCTTAAAACTCCATAATGAGATTTAGATTCATTTTCTTGAACAAAATTAATTTTTTTATTAATGAATTCTTCAAACAGATCTTGCCTAAATGATTCAAAGAAATATCCACGATTATCTTCAAACACTTTTGGTTCAATAATTATCACATCAGATATTTTTGTTCTAATAAAATTCATAATTATTTTCTCTGTAATAAATTTAATAAATATTGACCATACTCATTTTTATTCATAGAGTTTGCTATTTTCTGTAATTGTTCTTTGTCAATATATCCCATTGTATAAGCTATTTCTTCGATACATGCAATTTTTAATCCTTGCCTGTTTTCAATCGTTTGAATAAAGTTTGATGCCGCTAATAAACTCTCAAAAGTTCCCGTATCTAACCAAGCATAGCCCCTTCCCATCAGCTCAACTTTCAATTGATTTTTTTCAAGATATGCTTGATTAACTGAAGTTATTTCTAACTCACCACGAGCAGATGGTTTAACTTTTTTAGCAATTTTTATTACATCATTTGGGTAATAATAAAGCCCAACAACCGCATGATTTGACTTAGGATCTTTAGGTTTCTCTTTAATTGAAAGCACATTCATCTTCTTATCAAATTCAACTACACCATATCTTTCGGGATCAGTTACTTCATAACCAAAAATTACAGCTTTATTTTCATTTTTTACAGTTTTGACACTATTACTTAATAATTTTATTAGATCATGTCCATAAAAAACATTATCTCCCAAAACGAGACAAACATCATCATCTCCGATAAATTCCTCTCCAAGTATAAATGCTTGTGCTAAGCCATCAGGTGATGGTTGAATTTTATATTGAAATGAAATCCCCAATTCAGAACCATCTCCGAGAAGTTCTCTATATAGATCAATAAATTCCTGATTTGAAATTATCAATATTTCCTTAATTCCGGATAATAATAAAACTGAAATTGGATAATAAATCATTGGTTTATTATATAACGGAATAACTTGCTTACTAATTCCTTTTGTAATTGGGTAAAGTCTTGTTCCTGCACCACCCGCTAAAACAATTCCTTTCATAATATTTTTCCTTTTTTTTTAATCCGTTGAAACGGATATGATTATTATTTATATATTTTTCATATTCTTAAAATTTACAATTATTCTTATTTTTTCTTGTCTATTCAACTTAAAAATTTAGTTTTTGTTCGTTGTTAAATTATTCTTCATTACCTGTTATCGTAATTTGCTTTGATCCAATCTCTATAACTTTCATTTTTAATATCATCGATCCATTTTTGATTATTCAAATACCAATCAATTGTTAAATCAAGTCCTTCGGAAAAATCAACTGACTGTTCCCATCCCAATTCATTTTTTATTTTATCACAATTGATTGCATACCGTCTGTCGTGTCCGGATCTGTCTTTAACAAAAGATATAAGTTTTTTGTAATAATCAATATCTTTATTTTTAATTTTTGCTATTTTTTCACAAAGGACATTTATCAGATCAATATTTGTCCATTCATTTTCACCACCCACATTATAAGTTTCTCCAACCGTACCTTTTTGTATAATTTCATAAATAGCCGAACAGTGATCTTCTACAAAAAGCCAATCACGAATATTTTTTCCATCTCCATATACAGGAAGTTTTTTTTCATTTATAATGTTTCCGATCATTACAGGCAATAATTTTTCCGGAAATTGATAAGCGCCATAATTATTTGTTGAATTAGAAATTGTAACTGGCAAACCATAAGTATGAAAATACGCTTTTACAAGATGATCGGAAGATGCCTTTGACGCCGAATATGGACTTCTTGGATCATAAGCGGTATTCTCATAAAAATATCCTGTTTCACCTAATGAACCAAAAACCTCATCTGTAGAAATGTGGTGAAATAAAAAGTTTTTTCCATTATTGTTTTTTTCATTTAACCAATATTTTCTCGCAATCTCCAGTAAATTAAATGTGCCTATAATATTTGTATCTATAAATTCTTTTGGTCCTAAAATAGATCGATCAACATGAGATTCGGCAGCAAAATGAACAACACAATCGATTGAATATTTATTAAATATCTTATCAATTTTTTCACCATCACAAATATCCGTTAGTTCAAAATGATATCTGCTTAAAAATTCTGATTTTAGATTTTTTAAATTATTAAGATTTCCTGCATAAGTTAATTTGTCAACATTTATAATATTTCCTTTAAAAGAAGTTTGCTCAAACAAATAATGAATAAAATTAGAACCAATAAATCCAGCTCCACCAGTTACCAAAATGTTTTTTATATTTCTCATAAATGCCTCGTCCTTAAACTTTATGATTTATTTTTTTAATGCATTCCTTTAATGAATCTTTCCAAAAATGTATTGAAATATTATAATTTTTTCTGATTTTTTCTGTATTCATTACACTAAATTTTGGTCTCATAGCTAACATTTTATATTCTTCAGTTGTGATTGGCAATACTTCACAATTTATATTTCCTATATCCATTATTGCTTTTGCAAATTCAAACCAGGTAACAGTTCCTTTATTTGAATAATGATAAATTTGATGTTTTTTATTAGTATCCGTCGAAAATAAAATTGAATCTTTATTTTTTGCAGTAGCATCTTTTTCAAAAACAACTATTTTTAAAATGGCATCAGCAAGATCTTTTGCATAAGTTGGAGAGCCATATTGATCTGAAACCACTTTTATAGATTTTTTTTCATTTCCTAATTTTATCATTGTTTTCACAAAGTTATTTCCAAAAGTAGAATACATCCAACTTGTTCGAATAATTATTGATCTAAAAGAATATTTAGCAACTCTTTCTTCACTTTCAAATTTTGTCATTCCATATACAGATAATGGATTCCCTTTATCATATTCTTTATATGGAATATCCGTATTTCCATCAAAAATAAAATCTGTAGAAATATGAATCAGTGGAATTGACAAGTTTCCTGAAATAACCGATAAATTTTTTGTTCCAAAAGAATTGATCTTTTGGGCTAATTTTGGTTCTTTCTCAGCATGATCAACAGCAGTATAAGATGCACAATTAACAATTAAATTAATTTTATTTTTTTTGAGAAAATTCTTAATCATATTTTTATTTGTAATATCAAATTTATCGACATCAGTGAAAATAAATTTATCATCAGATAATTTCGAACTCAATTTTAATTCATTCCCTAATTGGCCATTTGCTCCGGTAATTAAAATTTTCACTTAATTATTTCCAAATTTCTTTATAAGTTCTTTTATTAAATAAAAAATAACCTAATGCTACACTTTTGTGATAAAATAATTTATCTAATGCCTTGTCTTTTACTTTTCTGTTTTGTTGAACTATTTTACGCTTTTTCATTATTAATTTAAAATTAATGATCAACCATTTATAAGCCATAAAAAGTGACTTCAATAATTTTGTGTCGAATGTAATCAGTCCTTTTAAAAATGTGATTTTATCTAATGCTATCCGAACAGGTAAAAGATATAACAACCGATGAGTTGAATAATTTTTTAACATCATAAAAACGCTATTGCGATGATTAAAATATATTTTTTTAAAATTGCCTTGTTGGAGTGACCCACCACCAAAATGGTAAATTATTGAATCAGTACAAACGCGAATTCGTTTACCTTGCAATAAAATCCTCCAACACAAATCAATTTCTTCCATGTGTAGAAAAAAATCTTCGTCTAAAAGTCCTGATTGCTCAAGCACTTTTTTGTGAATTGCAATTGCCGCTCCGGATGCCCAAAACAAATCAATATTATCATCATATTGCCCCTCATCTTTTTCTATTGTATCCATTATTCTACCGCGTAAAAACGGATATCCAAAAATATCCAGAAAACCTCCGGAAGCTCCGGCATATTCAAAATAATTTCTATTTTTCATCTGAAGAATTTTTGGTTGACAAGCAGCGATATTTTCATCAGATTGAAACTCTTCAATAATCGGATTTAACCAATTTGGAGTAACTTCAATATCGTTATTTAATAACAATATTATTTCACCGTTTGCTTTTTTAATTCCAAAATTATTTCCACCTGCATATCCAAGATTTTTACCTGTACCATATACTTTTACAGACGGATAATTCTTTTGTACAAAATTAACACTATCATCAGTGGAATAATTATCTACCATTATTATTTCATAATTTGAATATGTAGTTTTCAACAATGAATCGAAAAGTACTTTTAAAAATTTTATCCCATTATAATTAAGAATAATTATTGATATTAACGGTTTCGTAAATTCCAATTTATACCTACTGGTTATTCATTCCTTGTATTACTTTATTCTTCAGCATTTTTGCCTGTGGATCATCGGGATTCTTTTTTAACCATTCATCGAGTAACATTAATGCTTTATTGTATTGTTTTGATTCGTTATATAATTGATAGAGAAATCCGATCAATTGAGGGTCTGTAGGATTTTGCACATAAATTTTCTTTACAATTTCTTCTGCTTTGTCATAGTTGCCAATTTCCATATAATATAGCTGAGCAGCTCCTAAAATATCTCTCTTTGAAAGATTATCTCTTTTTGTAAAATTATCTAATCTGTTAGAGAGTTCTGTAGTATCGCCCATCATTCCATACAATCTACCAATTTCTAGATATAACGCTTTATGCTTTATCGGAATGATCTCTTCGGGAATTTTTTCTTCCATATAACTTAATAGTTTTCTTGCTTTTTCATATTCATTACTTCTAATAAATTCTATCGTGGCTTGAATAAAACCTGTTCTATAATTTTGCATCAATCTGGTAGAATTTGGATTTAGATAAACATCCGGATTGTTTAAATTACGAAAACGATAAACATTTCCTAAATCGCCTTCTTTTGTTGAATCAGAATATTCAGGAATAAGATTGCTATAAATTTCCTCTTCATCTATTCGATCAACTTTTTTGGGATTTAATTTATAAACCAAACCTTCCATTGACAAATATTTATCTATACCGATTCTATTTTCATTTGAAACAGTTACGGCAAAATAAACCGGTCTTTCCCAATTAGCACCACTTGCTATAATAAATATCATCAAATCCTGTACCCTTATTCCACCACCTCCTAAAGTTGGTTCCAATTTCCATCGTATCTCTTTTTTAGGATTTAGTTTTTTAGGCACCGGAATTTTTACTTCTTGTGTTTTCCATGCACGCGGTTCTAATGTCTCAATCTGCTCATCAGAAATCGGAATATTTATCTTTGGTTCATAATGTTTCATTTGATGAATATACCAAGGTGTATTTAACAAACTTAAATTAACAACTTTCACATCTGTTCTAACATTTTCTACTTCTTGTAAATACCAAAGTGGGAATGTGTCATTATCACCATTAGTAAATAGTATCCCATCTTTATCACAAGAATTTAATAAATTATAAGCATAATCAGATGCAACATAATTTCCCCATCTGGAGTGAGTTTTAAAGTTAGCATTCAGCAAATTCAAAGGTAGAACAATGATCAATAATATCGTTATACCGAACATTAAGTATTTTTTTAACGAATCGTTCTTTATTTTTTTCTTAACTAATTCCAAAATAGAAGACGCACCTATCCCTATCCAAATAGCAAAAGTGAAGAACGAACCGACATACGAATAATCCCTTTCCCGTGGCTGTGGATCCGGCTGATTTAAATAGAGCACAATTGCTATTCCTGTCATAAAAAACAGTACAAGCACTGACAGAGCATTGTTCTTGTCTTTCGCAAAATGGTAAAACATTCCTATCCAACCAATAATAAATGGTATCATCCACAATTGTGTAGGGTCAACGCTGTTTCCTTTTCTTCCCATAAATTGCCAATTGAAATATCTGATGTACATTTTTTTTACTTGATAGTTCCAAAAGAAATCTATTGGGCCGGAATATTGACTTTTATGATCGGATTCTTCCCACCGTTTTTGTCTACTAGCAGTATATTTTCCATATTGTTCTCTTTCCAAATACGAAACAGCTTGTTTTACCGTTTCCGGATTGTTTTCGTCAATATTCGGATCTTTTAAAGAACGAATAAATATCATTTGATATGATGAATAACCGATTGTAATTAATATTAATCCAAGCAAACTCATTTTGATCCATTTTTGTGCAAAAGGATTGTTTTTCAGCGACTGCCCAACTAATAGATAAACAAGATAAATTATTACAAAAATTACTAAAAGTGCTAATGGAAAAGAAACAGCTGCCGGATCTATATTGATCATCTTTGCTATTCTGGGAGTTCCTTTAACTATTCCTAAATAAATTATTAAAAATATTCCACCGGTAATTGCAGATATTCCCAGAAAAGATTTCCATTCATATTTTGAATGTTTGAAATAAATGATCAAAGCGATAAACGGTAATGCCAATAAATTTAATAAATGAATACTTATAGCAACTCCTATTACATAAGCAATAATTAAAATATATCTTTCATTATGAATATTTTTACTTTCATCTAATCTCCATTTTAAAATCAACCAAACAACAAATGCAACCAGAAATGTACTAATAGAATAAACTTCGGCTTCTGCTGCATTAAACCATTGGCTATCAGTAAATGCAAAAGTCATCGCACCAATAAATGCACCGCCATAATTTATTATTTTATCATAAAATGTTTTTGTTTTTCCACGAAATTGTTCAACAAACAAAACAATAATTAAATATAAAAATAAAATTGTTAACGCACTGGAAATAACAGCTATGATATTAACCCTAAAAGCAATATCTTTGCTGAACGGAATTAATGTGAATATTTTTCCCAACAATAAAAACAAAGGAGCTCCCGGAGGATGGGGAACTTGTAATTTATATGCACACGCAATAAATTCGCCACAATCCCAAAATGAAACAGTTGGAGCTACTGTCATGAAATAGACAATAAAAGAAATTGCAAAAACGATCGCACCGATTGAAAAATTAACTTTATTTTTTATCATACTTTTCCTTTTTCATATTTATTCAAAATTATTCTTTATCTACTTTATCCAATAGTTGCATAATTTAACTTATCTTTATTATTTTTCAAAAAGAATTCCCTGAAATCCCTATTATTTTTATCGCTTAAATTTGGATCATTTTTTACAATTGTAAATGCTGCCAAACGAGCTTTCCTGAGTATTTCTCCATCTTCTATTAGATTTGCTATTTTTAAATCAATCAATCCATGCTGTTTTGCACTAAAAAATTCTCCCGGTCCTCTCAATTTCAAATCTGCTTCCGATATTTTAAAACCATCAATCGTTTCCTCTAATATACGCAACCTTTCGCTTCCTTGTTCCGTATCTTTTCTGCTAACTAATATACAATAACTTTTTTCACCGCCTCGTCCAATTCTTCCACGCAATTGATGTAACTGGGACAATCCAAATCTCTCAGCATTTTCAATGATCATTACAGTCGCATTTGGAATATCAACTCCAACTTCAATAACTGTTGTGCTTACCAAAATATCGGTTTCACCTGATTTATATTTTTCGATAACTTCACTTTTTTCTAACTTTTTCAATTTACTATGAAGCAATGCTACTTTGTAACTACTGAATATTTTTGAAATTTTTTCGAATCCTTTTTCAGCTGCCTGCAGATCCATCTTTTCCGATTCGCTTATTAGAGGATAAACAATAAAAATCTGTCTTTCTGAATTGATCTGATCTTTTAAAAAATCATATACTTTTGGCAATTGTATCTTTTTTACAACTCTCGTAACGATCGGTTTTCTTCCCTTTGGCATCTCGTCTATTATAGAAGTGTCCATATCTCCATAAATACTTATTGACATCGTGCGTGGAATTGGAGTTGCAGTCATCATTAACACATGTGGATTCGTTCCTTTTTTAATAAGTGACATTCTCTGATCGACTCCAAATCGATGCTGTTCATCTATTATCACCAATCCCAATTTTGAATATTTTACTTTCTCCTGCAAAAGTGCATGGGTCCCAACAATAATTGGAATTTTACCGTTGGCAATTTTGGGAAGTATCTCTTCTCTCTGTTTTTTTGTTTGCTTACCTATCAGCAATTTACAATCAATTCCCCATGGTTCGAAATACTTTTTAAAATTATTGTAATGTTGCTCTGCAAGAATTTCTGTCGGAGCCATTATTACAGTTTGAAAATCATTCTCAGTCATTATTGCTGCAGAAATCGCCGCAACAATTGTTTTCCCACTGCCGACATCACCCTGTAATAATCTATTCATTGGTGTATCTGATCTCAGATCATTGTATATTTCTCTTGCAACTCGTTTTTGCGACTCTGTCAATTCAAACGGTAATTTTTTATATAAGTTCGCAGTTAGTTCCCCGGCTCTTTTACATTGTGCTTGACATTTTTCGTTTTTTATCTGTCTTCGTTTAATTGCCAATACTGATTGTAACATTAACAATTCTTGAAATTTAAATCTGTATCTTGCTTTTTTTAAGCTCTCTTTATTTTTGGGAAAATGGATCAATTTTAACCCATCAAACAAATCAATTAAGTTATATTTATTTCTGATCTTTTGTGGAATCGGATCTGGAATATCACTTGTAATTTCTGTGAATAAATTCTTAAATATTTTACGAAATTGACGACTGTTCAAT
The DNA here is from genome assembly GCA_001577215.1 of Fidelibacterota bacterium TCS52. GTDB lineage: Bacteria > Fidelibacterota > Fidelibacteria > Fidelibacterales > Fidelibacteraceae > TCS52. The sequence continues at coordinate 602 of LSCC01000006.1, read as the reverse complement.
CCTTTTTTTCTCATATTTTCTGTCAGTGCATAAACCGGAACAATGATTCCCGTACTTAACTTTCCCATCTTTGCATCCAAAAAATCAAAATCCGGATGAATAATATTTAATCCTCGATAATAATTTATTTTTCCACTTACACTTATCAAATCACCGACTTTAAACATTTTTTCAATCCAATAAATACCACCAAACCAATTTAAAGTTAAATAACCATAATTATCTTTAATGGTTACCTTTAAAATTGTCTTTCGTCTTGTTCTTGTCGTCCAAACTCTATCAACTTTTCCAATAACAGTACACTCTTCACCAACAATAAGCCGATTCATTTTTTTTACATTAGAACGATCTAAATATTTTCTTGGAAAATAATATAACAAATCTTCAGCAGTATAAATCCCGATACTGTTCAAAGCATTTTCTCGCACTTTTCCAATATACGGAATTCGATTTATTTTTTTTTGTAAGTAATTGGTCATTATATTCAATTTATAAATTCCATTTTATTATATAAATTTATGAAAAATGTGGAATTAATAAAAGAAAAAAATCTGTTCACACAGTAACTTCGGATAATGGAAAAGAGTTTGCTGATCATGAAA
>LSCC01000059.1 GCA_001577215.1 Fidelibacterota bacterium TCS52 | reverse complement strand
TGAATGTTGAAAAGTTAGAGAAGTTAAATGAAAAATAAATCCCGAAGGGATGAAATGATTATAGGAGCAGTAAATATTAAAAAACAGAACTCCGAAGGAGTGAAATAAAGATAAGATTGTTCATAGCAAAAATACACAAAACCCCAAAACAATAAACATAAAATTAATACTTGATAAAAAGATTAGATTGTAGTAAATTTTAATAATTAAATTGAAGGAGGCATAAATGAAAATCGAAACAATCTTTAAAACATTTTCAGTTAGTTTATTTTTTTTACTTCTTATAATTTCTTGTGGAACAACTACTTCCACGATTAAAGAAAATTCAAATGTAGTTGAGTCAAATTCACAGATGCCGAGCTGGATAATTCAAACACCGAAAGATAATTATTCTTATGTCGGTATTGGTTCGGCAAAAAAAGTTGATGGTTCGATAGATCATATTCAAACAGCTACAAATTCTGCATTAAATATGATAGCTAGTAAAATTGAAATAAGTATTTCCAGTAATGTTGTAAATTCATTAATAGAAAAAGGTGATATAATTGAAGAAGAGTTTCGTTCAAAAATTAGAGCGAAGACACAAATGGATTTGGAAGGATACGAACTGGTTGATTCTTGGGAAAATCAAACAATTTTTTATGTCTACTACAAATTGTCTAAACGAAGATATGAAACGATCAAGAAAAAGAAAAGAGATGAAGCAATTCAACTTGCATTAGATAATCGTTTGACAGCAACAAATAATTTAGCAAAGAATAATTATGAAGATGCAATAAAGTATTACATAAAATCATTAGAAGCGATTGAAAGTTATTTATCAGAAACATTAGAAGCTAATGTAGATGGAGAAGATGTCTATCTTGGAAATTATTTATATAAAAAATTGCAAGATGTGTTTTCTGATATAAATTTAATAGCAGAAAATAAAAATATAACTGCCGAATTAGGTCAGCCATTAGAAAGTGCGATATTTAAAATTCAAAATGATAATGGGGAAAATATTGAAGATTTTCCAATAATATTTTCATTTATTAGAGGCAATGCAGAATTTATTCCAACAGGGAAGAGCAATGTGTTTGGAAAATGTAAAGTAAGTATTTCTAAAATTAAAAGCACAAAAGATTTACAAACAATTGAAGCGAAATATGATGTTTCCAAATTATTGAATACAGAATCAATTATTCTAAATAAATTGTTGACTACTTTATCAATTCCATCTGCAAGGATCACAATAAATGTTAAAAAACCAATAATTTATATTGATTCAAAAGAAATGATAAATGAGAATGTGGTTAATATTGCACGAATTGAACCGGTGGTAAAAGAGAAATTAAGTTCAATGAATTTTAAGTTTACGGAATTGCCATTTAATAATAATTGGGAAATAAAAATTATTGCAAATGCAAGATCCGGTTCGCAAATATCATCTCTATTTACATCATTTGCTGATCTAACTTTTTCCGTTACGGAAGTTGAAAGTGGGAATGAAATTTATAAGACAACTTTGAATCATATAAAAGGAATTGATTTAAGTTTTGAGAAAGCAGGTTATAAAGCATTGGAAAATATAGCTCAGCAGGTAAATGAAGAGATAATTCCTGATATGTTAGGAAATATTCAATAATAAATTTTAATCAAAAATAAAGGAAAACTATGAGCGAAGAAAAAAGGACACCGTTTTATGATAAGCATGTAAAATTAGATGCAAAAATAGTAAATTTTGCCGGATTTATGATGCCGATCTCTTATGAAGGAATAAATGCCGAACATTTACAAATACGAAAAAATGTTGGTGTCTTTGATGTTTCTCATATGGGCGAATTTAATGTAGAAGGGAAGAACGCATTAGAATATTTACAAATGTTGACGATCAATGATGTTTCATCTTTGCTCGATGGTCAAGTTCAATATACCGCAATGTGTTATAATGATGGTGGAATTGTAGATGATCTGCTTTTATATAGATTTAATGAAAATAAGTTTCTGATGGTTGTAAATGGTTCAAATGTTGAAAAGGATTTTAAATGGGCGAAAGATCATTTAATAAAGGGAGTAGATTTAAAAAATAATAGTGATCAAGTTGGATTACTTGCTATTCAAGGACCAAATTCATTAAAGACATTACAAAAATTAACCGATGTAAATTTACAAGATATTGATTTTTATCATTTTACGGAAGGAAAATTAGCCGGAATTGATATGATAATTTCAAGAACAGGATACACAGGCGAGCTGGGATTTGAATTGTATCACGAAATATCCGATTCTGAAAAATTATGGGACGCTATTTTTGAAGCAGGAAAAGAATATAATATTAAACCAGTTGGATTGGGAGCAAGAGATACACTAAGAATGGAAATGAAATACTGTCTTTATGGCAATGATATAGATAAAACAACGAATCCGATTGAGGCAAGATTAGGTTGGATAACAAAATTGAATTGCGGTGATTTTATTGGGAAAGATGCGATATTAAAAGTGAAAAAAGAAAAACCAAATAGACGATTGGTTATTTTCAAGATGAAAGGTAGAAGAATCGCGAGACATGGTTATAAAATATTTATTGGTGATAAAGAAGTAGGTATAGTTACAAGCGGAACACAATCACCATCATTAAAAGAGGGAATAGGTATCGGATATGTAAAACGCGGACATACAAAAACCGGTAATGAAATTGATATTGACATTCGAGGAAAAAAGTATGAAGCAGTTATCGTGAAACCGCCTGTCGTAGATTCCAGTCCGTTTTAAGAATTAGAAAAAAATTCACCATAAAGTAGCAAAGACAATAAGTTATTTTTAGAACTCTTTAATTATCGTCAAAATATGTTTGGAAACTAAATGAAAAATAAAATAGAGCAATTAAAAAAAACAAATGAATTATATATTTCTTTAATATCAGAAATTGAAAAAGTTCTAGTAGGTCAAAAAGATATTTTAAGAAATCTTCTTATATCACTTTTTTCCGGTGGACATTCATTTCTTATCGGTGTACCCGGACTTGCTAAGACATTAATGGTGCAAACGATTGCCGAGGTTATGGATTTGGATTTTAAACGAATTCAATTTACACCGGATTTAATGCCTTCAGATATTACAGGAACAGAAGTAATTGAAGAGAATATGACTACAGGAAAGAGGAATTTTAGATTTATTAAAGGACCGGTATTTGGGAATATTATTTTAGCAGATGAGATAAATCGAACACCTCCTAAAACACAGGCGGCACTTTTGGAAGCGATGCAGGAGCATCAGGTAACTTCAACCGGTAAAACATACTTATTAGATGATCCATTCTTTGTTTTAGCTACTCAAAATCCAATAGAACAGGAGGGAACTTACCCATTACCTGAAGCGCAATTAGATCGTTTTATGTTTCAATTAAATGTAGACTATCCAAGTTTTGGAGAAGAGAAAGATATCATCCATCTTACAACAGTTTCAAAAATTGAAAAACTAAAAAAAGTGATCTCAAAGGAAGAAATATTATCAATTAGAAATTTTATACGAGAAATACCGGTTTCTGATCATTTAATTGAATATGCCGTTAATATTGTAAAAGAAACTAGACCTCAAACCTCTAGTAATGCAGATGTAAAAAAATACATTAAATGGGGAGCGGGTCCAAGAGCTTCACAATATTTAATAATTGGAGCAAAGACAAAAGCTGCATTAGATGGTAAACCGACGCCTGAGATCGATGATATAAATTTTGCGGCAAAAAATGTTTTAAGACATAGAATAATATTGAATTTTGTCGCAGAAACAGAAGATATTTCTGTGGATGATATTGTGAACGAATTGATAAATAAAAATAATTTACAAAGGTAAAATATTTGTATAATAATATTTTAATAGTTACTTAATTTATGATCTATTTGTTGTTTTTTGTGGGTATAGCAGCCGGTTTTATAAATTCTTTAGCAGGAGGCGGTTCAACATTAACTTTACCGGTTTTGATACTTGCCGGATTACCATCACCGATAGCAAATGCGACAAATCGTGTTGGAATATTATTTCAGACAGGTATGGCAACATCACGATTTAAAAAACATAAACAATTAGAAATTAAACCATATATTCACATAACTATTGCTGCAATAGTTGGTGCAATAATCGGCTCTTTATTTGTCGCGAATATCAGTTCTCAAATTTTTGATAAAGTTCTCGGTATAATTTTAATTTTTATATTGATCATGATATTAATTCCAAGAAGCAAAATAAATAATAAACATAATATTCCAAAATGGGCTGAAATGCTTATTTTCTTAGGAGTAGGTTTCTATGGTGGATTTATTCAGGCAGGAATTGGTTTTATATTTTTAATTACACTTAATTTTGTTGAAAACTTTAATTTGCTCAAGGCAAATGCAATAAAGGTTTTCATCATTTTTTGTTATACTATTTTTACAATTATAATATTTCAATTTGCAGGAAAAATAGTATGGAGTTATGGATTAATTCTTGCAGGTGGAAATATGATAGGTGCATATATTGGTGTAAAAAGTGCCATAAAAGGTGGTGAAAAGTTAATTAAAGTTGTTATTTCAATCGCAATAATTTTAGCAAGTATGAAATTATTCGGCGTATTCGAATTAGTTGAATCATATTTATAATATTAATTAAAAAACAGAAATGTTACTTAATATAAACCAATTTTTTGACTTTTAAGTTGGAATCTGTTTCTATTTTATAAAAATATATTCCTGATGGTACTAAATTTCCATAATTATTTTGTCCATTCCAAGTTATATCATAATGCCCGGCATTACAATTTTTATTTACAAGTGTATTAATTTTTTGACCGAGAATATTATAAATAACTAATTTCACTTTAGAATCAGTTTCTATATCAAAGGGAATTGTTGTCGATCCATTAAATGGGTTAGGATAATTTTGATATAATTTAAATAATACATCTACACTAATATTAATTGGATCGGAAGAAACTTCACCGTCATCATTAATAGCAGTTAATGTATATGATGTATCATTTTCGGGATAAACATTTACGGAACCTATGGAATTGGTATCACTTCCTACACCACTAATAACAATTTGATCTGAATTTTTAACTTTCCAACTTAAAGTAACCTTATCACCCAATAAAATATCGGTTGTGTCTGCAGTGAACTCCTCAATAAACGGTGGTAAAGGAGATTCGCTGAGATAAGCACGAATTAAATAAACATAAATGCTTGTATCACTTGCTGATATATAGTACCAATCCGGATTACCGCTACTTGGATCATGCAAATAAGTATAACTATGATATGCAGATTGTCCGGTGTGCTCTGTGATCATAACTCTATTTTTTTCAGGATATGTTCCTTCAACAAGAAAACCAACGGCAAATGGTTCACTTGCAGAAATACTTTTATCTGAAAGGTCAACAGTAACCCAATTTGGCCATGGTTCCGGATAAGGATAAGAAGGTTTTGATGCAATTGTTGAGGTTGCAGTTATATCTATTAATTTTTCACCAAGTGGTGTTGGCCGTGAAGCTCCTGTATATTTCCAAATACCGCCATATACAGAACCAGGTTGTCTTAATGCAACTTTTATTGAATCAAGCTTTTTACCGAGAATATCATCGAAGACAACACAAATTGTATCTTGGTCAGATAGAGGTAACACTCCGGTAGGAGGAGAATAATCATATTTTACTTCAGTTGCTTCAGGTGAATCTCCAGATGATAAATAATCAAAAGATTTATCTAAATAATCATTTATATTAATGATGGCAAAATCGATCTCTTTGTATTTCTTTCCGTATTCGGAAAAAGTAAGTGTATCGTTAGAAACTATATCTACAACTTCTTTTACATCATTTGTATCTACTTTTATTGCTTTTATATAAAGATCTGATTCGTTTTCGTCAAAAAATATTTTTAGATCAGAACCAAATTTATATCTAAGATATTGAGAAGATAAATTTTCTACTGTAATAGTTGTCTTATTTACATTTGGATTAATATTTTGAATACCAACAACTTCTTTTATTTCGGAGTAAGTATAACCCCATGCCGGATCAATAGATACATCACCGACAATATTTGCCAAAAACCAATTTTCCAAAATATCATCAAATCTTAAAGAAGTAGATGGGGTTACTTGACTGAACGCCGAATTGTATCCGTAAATGCCATTACCGGTGTTTTGTACTATTTGTTTCAGAACATCTCCGCCAATTTGTTCTTTAATATAGAGTGTAAAAAGCGCAGCTCTTGAATAATCACTTAATACTGCTACATTATCATTGCTACGCCATTCAAAGAGAAAAATATTTGTTTCATTTGCATACGAAGTTTGTTCTCGCATATTGAATCCACATACAACTTCTGCAATCATTGAACATCCCTCATTAACGAAAGTTTCTTCATTTTCATCATAGTTAAAATGTATCATATGTTGAAATTCATGAGCAGTTGTACTCATACCATTTTTTAATCCATTATCAGTTAATAAATCTGCCGGATCTGCATCAAGATAATAAATCTCAGCTTCATTGCTTCCATGGTTATATGAAGGTAACTCATTCCAAGAATGAAAATATCCAGCTGTATATCCACCCGTACCATCATAGCCATCTATAATATCTAAAATAAAAATAATAATTTTAGGGTCGTTATCAACATCGGGTGGATTTCCAAATGTTTCTGTATCCATCTGGAAAATTCCTTTATTAGGATCAGCAGGTGTTTTACTGTCAAAAGCAATTCTTACAGAATCAACACCGGCTTGGGTGATTGTAGAATCCCAAATTGCATCTTCAACAAATATGTAACAATGTTCACCGACTGCTTTGCATGTCGATGCTACACGTTCAAAATCTGAATTAACCATATCATATGTGTACCAACTTTTTGTATCTCCAACTGAAAATCCCCAGTCAGATGATTTCCTTAATTTATTATTTTGCAAATAATTCGGATGATTTTTAATATATTCTCTAGCAATTTTATTTGTTTTCTCTAGAAACGGCCTTGGGTCTATAGGATATGATTTCTGCACACTTTCATCTATTTTATTCATTTTAATTGATTCATTTGCAAATGAAAATGAAAACGAAGCGATTATTAAAGTTAAAATTATTTTTCTCATTTTTTTATTCATAGATATTGCCCTCTTTTTTGTTTTCAATTATTTTAACATTGGTAACAATTAGTATCGTATTTTTACCAATTGTTTCCTTATTTTTATATGATATTTTAACAAATTTTCCTTGATTTTCCAATAAAAAAATTTTTAATATTTTATCACATTTTAAAGTATATACTCTTTTATTGTTATCAATTATTGATAATTTAGTAAAGGGTTCATTACCAATTATTATAATTTTACCCTGTTTGGTATGATATTCTTTATTATCGATTTTACAATTATTGAGATTAATAAATAATCCAATAATTAAAATAAAAAATATATAATAAAATATTTTAAAATGAAAATTAAATTTTTTCAAGATATTTTTTAGCTTTTTCTTCACCTTTTTCGATATTTACTTTCATTAATAAAATTCCGCCAACAATAAAAAGTATCAATATAGAAAGAATACCTAATCGGTTATTATTTGTATATAAAGTTACTCCTCCCATCAATGCAGGACCTATAACAGCAGCAAATTTTCCGAGCATATTATAAAATCCAAAGAATTCCGCTGATTTATGTTTTGGAATAATTCTTGTATATAAACTACGACTTAGTGCTTGAATTCCACCTTGAAAACAACCAATTCCAATAGCTAATGCGTAAAAATGCCACTCTTCATTCATTAAATATCCTAAAACAGTAATAATTCCATACGCAAAAATTGCTACCAATATAGAATTTTTTACACCGATCTTTTTTGCAAATAAACTGTATAGTAATGTTGCAGGAAATGCGACAAATTGAGTTATAAGTAGTGCTGTTATAAGTATGCTACTTTCAAATCCAATAGCCACACCATAATCAACTGCCATTCTCACAATTGTATCTACACCATCAATATAAAACCAATATGCAAGTAAAAACATACCTACAACTTTCAAGTGTCTTATTTCTTTAAAAGTATTTATTAGTTGCTCCCATCCTTGTCTAATTGCTGTATGTATTGGAATTTTATTTTTATTATATGGCTCTTTTACAAATAAAAATATCGGAATTGAAAATACTGCCCACCAAACTGCTACAGACAAAAATGAAATTTTAATTGCTGTTGCTCCATCGGCAATTCCAAATAATTCTGGTTTTAAGTACATTAATACATTTACAGCGAATAATACTCCACCACCAATATATCCAAGAGAAAATCCTAATGAAGAAACATAGTCAACTTTTTTTTCAGAAGCAACGCCAGTTATCAATGAATCGTAAAAAATATTTCCACCAGAAAACCCAACAGTTCCAGCGATGTAAAAAAGTATAGCCATTCTCCACATTCCTTGACCGACCATCCACAATCCACCGGTCATAATAATTCCAATAAAAGCGAATAGAAATAGAAATTTCTTTTTTGCAGTTCCTTTATCTGCGATTGCACCAAGAAAAGGAGCGAATGCTGCTACTAAAATTGCTGATATTGAATTTGCAATTCCCAAATAAAAAGTACTTTCTTGTAAATTATTTGGGTTTGCCCAATATGCCTTAAAGAACAGTGGGAAAAAACCAGCCATTACTGTAGTCGCAAAGGCACTATTTCCCCAATCGTATAATGCCCACGAAAATATAGTCTTTTTATCATCGATCATAATGTTCCCCCCTTAAATCAATTTAGTAATAAATTTTATTAATCATACATAAATATAATGTATTATACAGATTAATAAAACTTTTTTAATTAAAAAATTATTTTCAAAAAAATATTTGGAATTTAGGAAAAATTATTTTATTATTAAGCAATTGAAAAGCGAGAGTAGCTCAGTGGTAGAGCCCCACGTTGCCAACGTGGCTGTCGCGAGTCCGAATCTCGTCTCTCGCTCAAAGAAAAGAAAAAGTGTTTAACTTTTTCTTTTTATTTTTAGTGAATATTCGTTAAATTTTAATGAAATAAAGG
>LSCC01000058.1 GCA_001577215.1 Fidelibacterota bacterium TCS52 | reverse complement strand
TCGGCGGCATTATGCACAATTGAATCTTTAGGGCGTAGAGGAGAAATATCAACACCAATTCCACCTCCGTAAGAATATGTTCTTGCACATTCAGATGCGGTTTTATAAATTGACTCAATATCGTCGCCTTTTATTTCGGTAACAAAACAATTTGCCAATGTCTTTAATCTATAAATATCACCGGCACCAGCTAATACTCTTCCACCGGGCAACCAAGAGCCATTGTAAAGATCTTTATAAAATTTTTCAGCCCATTCAATTTGATTATTCCCGGAAGATTCCTGTGAAGCAATAAACGATGAAATTCTTAAAAATACATCTTCTGGTCTTTCTTCAATATGATTTCCCTTTATGTCTTTTAAATAATATTTGTTTTTATAAATATTTTGAGATAATTCATGAGAATTAAGATAATTTTCATTTATAGGCAATTCGCCTTTTTCTCTTTTTTCTAATAATTTAAAATAAATTCGCTTATAGTTATTAATATTTTTATTCCCAACGATTTTAGCAAGTTTCCCTTTGTGAGTGAACATATTTTTGAAAGCGTTTAGCCTACTATCCATATTAATTCCTATAAATTGTCGTAATCACTTGTTAATTATCTATTTCACAAAAACACTATATGTTGTGATTTACATAGTTCAATACTACAACATACATGTTTTAATGTCAACAAAATATTTAAAAAAATAATTTTTTCTGAAAAGTTTTCAGAATAATATAGTTCAAATAAACAAATATTTTTTACCTACTTGTCTAAAATATGAATTTAAAGAACATTAGTAAATTTTTATAAAACAATTATCAAATTGAAAAATAATATTTGAATATTATCTCAAAGAATTTATATACCAACCCATTATCTTATCAAACTCTTCACCCTCTGTAAATCCAACTTTTTTATATCTGATAATTCCATCTTTATCAATAATAAATAAAGTCGGTATTCCGTTCACGCCAAATTCATCTGAAACATTGTTATCATAAAATATTGGTATTTCGTAATTATTTTTTTCTATAAATGGTGCAACTTTTTCTTTATCTTTATCGGTTGAAAGAGCTATGATCTGCACCTCATTATCATTTTGATATTCTATTTGCAACTCATTCAAATGCGGAAATTCTTTTCTACAAGGAGGACACCAAGTTGCCCAGAAATCAATTATCAAGATCTTTCCGGCGAATTTTTCAGAACTAATAAAATTACCATTAATAGATTCTATTGTAAAAGATGGCATCGAATCGTCTAATTTTTCTGATAATAATTTTTCCTTTAGAGCTGATCTTCCGCCTTGTACTGTTTCTTCGATTATTGCTCTTATCTGTTGCTCAGAATATGCTAAATTTTTTGCATAAATTCTTAAGCTGTCTTTAATATCTTCACTTCCGGTTGTCATCCTCAAGGCAGAAATTGTCGATTCAAGTGCCTGTTCATACCTATTCATTTTGTTTAGTGATGAAGCATAATTTAAAAGAATACCGGCTTCTTGATATTCATTTAAAATTGTTTCATATGTCTTAATTGCTTCTTCAATTTTTCCCTGCTTCTTTAAATACAATGCATAAGTATCTCTTATCATTCCCTTGTATGATGACAATGCTTCTTTTTGTTCATCGCTTGAGTATCCTCTTGTATCAAAATAACTTAATCCGGAATCAGCAAACACTTTTGTGTATGTAAATTTATTTGCCTGCTTAATTAGTTCATTCGTTTTCTGGAATAAATTTTCATTCTCTCTATTTTCCCAAACAATTGAATTCAAAGATAATGCTGAAAAAAATTTGTTTCTATATTTTAAAAGATGTGTTTTTGCAATTTCAAATTTTTCATCATCTGTTAAGATCGTAATTGCCATTGTTCTTTCGGCAATTTCTATTAATTCTCTTTCAGAAAGTTTGTTCTTTTTAATAATTGGAATTGCTTTTTTTAAAAATTCAGAGTCGTTCTCAATTTCAAGAATGCTTTTCTTTTCCGGAATTTTTATTAGATCTATTTTTGCACAATTAAATAATAAAATTGTTGCAAAAAATATAACTACTAATTTTTGCATGTAATTCTCCTTTTGGATTGTTTTTTATCATAGTAAACAAATATAACAAATTTATTTTCAAAATATAATAAATTATTAAACTATTTCTATCTGTTTATATAATCTTATAGTAAAACTATAAATCTATCTTAAATCTAGGTTGTTTGTTGTATATTTTAGCAAGTAAAATTTCTCAAAATTCCAAAATAAATCCACCAACAGGAAAGGTTTCATATTGTAAGATTTTTTCTATTGTTCCATCATCATTATATGCATACTCCCAAATATTTTCAATATTTAGAATATTTTGTATATTTAAATAACCAACGAGATATTTATTTTTCATCCTGGTTTTCCATTGAAAAGTAATATCAAATCTGTTATATTCAGGATATCGGTGAGTATTAAAATGAGTATCATCAACATACCATTGTCTTAATTCTGAGGAATAAGTCGGTTTTGTATATGGCCTTCCTCCCATATATCTATATCGAACACTAAAAGTAAATTCGTCACTTCCAGTCATAATTATACTTTTAAAAATTGATTGGTTTTTTGATTTATGGATTTTATAGCCGGCAACGAGATTCAAAACATTTCTATAGTCATAATCCCATGAATACCACTTATTATATCTCATATCTTTTGCTTCGGTTTTCGAATAAGAGTAGCTCATAATTCCATACCATTTATCAAACATTTTTTTTTGAACGAAAAACTCAATCCCAGTGGATCGAGCAACTTGTTTATTTACAAAAAATTCATTATCATCGTATTCTTGTGAGGTGTCTGCAATCTGCATTGTATAATAATTATGTATTGGAATATCAGAATAATTCTTTTTGAATATCTCAACGGACATTTTTATACTTTCTGTTGGATAGTGTTCAAATCCGAAAACAATATGATCTGAATATTTACTGTCGATGTTTGGTTTGTTAACTTTAATGTTATACATTATTTGATTATAGTTCGGTGATTGATAATGTCGGCCATAACCAAAATTTACTGAAGTGATTGGTGAAACTGAGTAGCTTAATCCAAGACGTGGAGAAATTGTCGTTTTTGAATTCATTTCTAAATAATCAAAGCGTAAACCTGTGATAAGTTTTAATTTCGAAAATAAATTTGTATTGAAAGTTATGAAAGTATAATATTTTTGAGTGTTTTCTTTAATATTATCTTCCTCTTCTTCATAAGTTTTTATTACATATTTTGTTGTATCATCAATATATCCATATAAAGTATCTCGATATTCTTTTACAGAATAATCTAAATCAATATTTTTTGCTTGAGCTCCAAATTGCATATCAAATCTACTGGAAAATACTTTAGAATAGAAAAATTTTACTGCAGTTTCTGTTTCTAAATAATCACCATCAAATTGATCTATTTTTACACTATCTCTTACATATTTATCTACATTATACCTGTAGTTAGCTGCATTTTGATAAAGAGTTAATTTACTAAATGATTTTTTATTCCAATTGGTTAATAGAGTTGTTCCGACCGCATAAGTATAATCTTTTACATCGACAAATTCTGCACCACGACTCCACGAATCGCTTTCTTCTGCATCAATTGTTATATTATCATCTCCATAGACGCCGTTTATTATCAATTTGTTTTTTTGTGATAATTGATAAACTGCTTTCATTTGAGCATTCCAATAATATGGAATTGCTGTTAATCCAACATTTTTTAAAATCAAATCAAGATAGCTTTTATGATAAGTGGCAATATATGATCCCTTATTAGAAATTGGTCCTTCAATACTTCCGCCAACACCAGCCATATTAAGATCAATAGTACCTTGCAATTTTTTTGCTCCTTCTCGAAATTGAATATTCATAACTGATGATGCTTTATCGCCAAACATTGCGGGATATGCACCGGCATAAAAATCAATGTTTTGAACAAATTCTGCATTAATTAAATTAACTGGTCCGCCACCGGAACCGGGAACGCCAAAATGATTTGGATTTGGAATTTCTATATCATCAATTAAGAATAAATTTTCTCCAGGCATTCCTCCCCGAACTATAATTTCATTCATTTGATCTGAGCCACTTGACACTGAAGGTAAAACCTGTACTGAACGTTGAATATCTCCCATACTTGCTGGATTCATTCGAATTTCACCTAAATCTATGCTTCGTTCACTGACAACAGCTCCTTTTGATTTATGAAATGCTGAAGCAGTTACTGTGATTTCTTCTCCTTCGATAATAGTTTGTTCTAATTCAATATTTAGATTCGTTTGGTTACCGGGATGAACTTCAACATTTAATTTTTTTAATTCGCTATAGCCAATCATTGAAAATCGAATGTTATATGATAAGGGTGGAATTTGAGTTAAATGGAAATATCCTTCCGAATCTGTTATTCCACCAAGGTCAGTATTTTCCAAAATTATATTTACTCCAATGAGTGGATTTGCTGTTTTTGAATCAATTATTTGTCCGGAAATTGATCCATTCTGTTTTCCAAATGAATATGTTATAAATAGAAAAACGATTACTATTATTGAAACAATTTGCTTTTTCATTTTGATTTTCCTCTTTCTTAATAAATTACCATAATATTTGTATTAATCAAAATGAAAAATGCTTTATAATAAAAACTAAATTCAGAAAGATTTATTAAAACATTTTTTGAAAATGGTAAATATTTTGTATATTAATATAAATAATATAGAGGTTCTTATGAAAAATGAAATATCATATTCAGAAGCAAAAACACTTTTTGACAAGTATTTAAAAACAGAATATTTACGGTTTCATTCACGAGAATCGGAAGTTATTATGCGTAAATTGGCAAATAAACTCGGCGAAGATGAGGAGTTTTGGGGAATTACAGGATTGCTTCACGATTTGGATATTGATACAATTGATGAAGATTATAGTAAGCATGGATATAAAACGGTGGATATTCTTTTTAATGAAGGATTCAATATTCCAAAAATGTTCGCTGCAATAATCTCTCATACAGAAGGAGTTGAAGGACACAAGGAGAGACGAGAGACAAAATTAGATTATTGTCTTGCGGCAGCAGAAAATCTTACCGGTTTAATTTCGGCTTATGTGCTTTTGCGACCCGGCAAAAAAATAGCAGGTACGAAAGCAAAATCTATTACTAAAAAATTCAAATCAAAATCGTTTGCCGCTTCAGTCAATCGTGAATTTATAAACGATATAACAAAAGTTACAGATTTACCAAGAAATGAATTTTTTCAATTAGCAGTAGATGCAATGAGTGAAATTGCAGATGAAATTGGAATGGATTAAATGTGGTTAGAAGTCAGAATGTAGATTCGTGGCAGTGCTACGAATAAATAGGCACACAAAAAAACAACAAAACATCTTTGCGTATCTTTTGTTTCTTTGTGTTCTTTGTGATTAACAAAAAAAGGAGAATATTATGTCAAAAATAGCAGTAATATTAGCCGGTTGTGGGCATGCAGACGGTAGCGAAATTCAAGAGGCGATTTTAACACTATTAGCTTTAAGTAAAAGAGATATCGATGTTGAAGTATTCGCCCCAAACATTGAACAGATGCATGTAATAAATCATCTCACGGGCAAAACAACATCTGAAAATAGGAATGTTTTA
Source organism: Fidelibacterota bacterium TCS52 (assembly GCA_001577215.1). Taxonomy (GTDB): domain Bacteria; phylum Fidelibacterota; class Fidelibacteria; order Fidelibacterales; family Fidelibacteraceae; genus TCS52. The sequence goes on along the minus strand of LSCC01000058.1, from coordinate 890 downwards.
GTAGAAGCTGCAAGAATTGCACGAGGAGATATTCAAGATATTAATAAGGCAAATATCAATGAGTTTGATGCGGTTGTATTGCCAGGTGGATTTGGTGCGGCAAAAAATCTTTGCAATTATGCTACCGAGGGTTTGGATTGTAAGTTCAATCCTGTCGTAGAAGATTTCCTTATTGCCGGAATGAAGAATAATAAAGTTATGGGATTTATATGTATCGCTCCTGTCTTGGGCGCATTTATCGCGAACAAATTAAATATCAAGGCAAAATTGACAATTGGAAATGACAAAACAACTGCCGGTCATATTGAGCAACTAGGAAACAAACATATTGAATGCAAGGCATCCGATTGTGTGGTAGATAAAAAAAATAATATCGTTTCAACTCCGGCATATATGGTAGGAAGATCGATCTCTGAAGTAAGCGAAGGGATTGACAAATTGGTTGGCAAAGTTGTCAAAATGGTAAAATCGTAAAAATATATAGTTTCTCACATAATTATCAATTCTAAATTATCCATTTGAATGATAACTTTTGATCTTTTTATCCTTCCCTTTGTATATTTTTTGTAAAACTAATTATTTATAAAATTTACAATTTTTAACTAACTTAACACCATTCTCTCCAACAGAAGATAAAATTCTTTGTGCTCTTTTAAACGAACGATATCTAAATGGGTTAAAATCCGGATCAGATTTTTTGAAACTATTTATTTTTACAGGCCCGGGCTGATGAATAAATTTCCCATCACCAATATAAATTCCCACATGAGTAATTCGTTCCTTGCCGTTTTTGTTATATCCAAAAAATACCAGATCAGCGGGTTTTAATTTATCAAATTCTTCTACATTTTCAGTAATTGTTTTACCAACAAACACCTGCTGAGAAGCAT
>LSCC01000057.1 GCA_001577215.1 Fidelibacterota bacterium TCS52 | reverse complement strand
ATTAGGTATATATTATTTTATTAATTATTATTACCATTTCCAAAGAAAAAATTTGAAATTTTCAGTTTATTTTGCACTTAAACATTTTCTTACAGATTAAAAATTCTGGTACTATAATGATTTTTAAATATCTATGAAAATCCCCAAATCATCAACGCTTATTATTCATTCCCCATCCTCCAATTAAATCAAAGTTTTTATTTGATATATAGCATAAAATTTATTATACTATTACCCAAAATAAAAAAGGAAATATTTTGAAAAGTATGACAGGATTTGGAAGATATGAGGGAGAATTTGAAGGGAAAAAATTTCATGTAGAAATTCATTCTGTGAATAGTCGCTATTTTAATATATATTTTAATATAACTAATGAATTAAATTTTCTTCAAGAGCAATTAAATAATTTACTAAAAAATAAAATATCCAGAGGTAAAATATCTTATAAAATAATTTTCTCAAATAATGTTGGTTCTATAATTAACAAAACTATCAACAAAAGTATCTTAAAAAATTATATAAACGAATTACACTCTATAAAAAATGAGTTCAATTTAGACAATGATCTAAAAATATCTGATTTAATTCAGTTACCTGATATTTTTACCACTAATTCTGAAGAATTAATAAATTCTAAATTAGCAAAAGAAATATTAAATTGTACAGAAGGTGCTCTAAACAATTTAATTGAAATGCAGGTCAAAGAGGGAGAACATATAAAAAGTTCTTTTAAGAAAATTATAGAGAACATTAAAAAAGAAAATTTATCTATTAAGAAATTACAGAAAAGAAACATATCTGAACATTTAAATAAATTAAGAGATCGGGTAACAAAATTATTAAACATTAAAAAATTAGAAGGCAGTTCGATTGAAAAAGAGATTGTCTTATTAGCAGATAAATTAGATATTTCAGAAGAAAATGAAAGATTGTCAAGTCATATAATTCAGTTCAATAACTATTTAGAATATTATGAAAATGTCGGCAAAAGATTGATATTTCTTTTACAAGAAATGTTAAGAGAGATCACAACGATCGGTAACAAAGCAAATTCTTCTAAAATATCTCAAAAAGTTGTAGAACTAAAGAATCAAGTGGAAATATTAAGGGAACAATGTCAAAACATTCAGTAAAGGGATTATTGGTAATTTTTGCAGCTCATAGCGGAGCCGGGAAAACAACAATAATCAAACAATTATTACAAAAAAACAAATCGTGGAAATTTTCTATTTCTGCTACAACAAGAAAAAAGCGAGATTATGAAAAAAACGGTAGGGATTATTATTTCGTCTCATCAGATAAATTTAATGAATTATTATTTTCCAATAAATTAGTGGAATCTGAAAATGTACATGGTGAATATTATGGGACGATGAAAGAACAAATTACCAATTCAATTAATAATGGCGAAATACTAATACTTGATCTGGATGTTTTGGGAGCTATAAATGTAAAAAAACAATTCCCAAATAATTCGATCACTATCTTTATAGATATTCCAAATGAGAAGCTTCTTACACAAAGATTAAAGAGAAGGGCTACGGAATCAGAGAAATCTATAGAAAAACGACTTTCGCGCATTTCATTGGAAAAAAAAGAAAAAGATAATTTTGATTTTATCGTAATTAATGATAAATTAAGAAGTTGTATAAATAAAATTGAAAAAATAATAAAGAACGATATTTAAGGAGAATTTAAAATGTCACCAATTGATCAATTAAACAAAAATGAAAAACAAGATATTTTTGAGGCAATTACAGTTATTGCAAAAAGAGCGCGACAAATAAACCAAGAAAGATCAGAAAAATTTAAAATTAAATCATATTTATCAGAAGAAGAACTTGAAGATAGTTTGGAATATGATGAAATTGACTTTTCTTCTTTTGAGAAACCATCAACTATTGCAATTGAAGAATTTAAAAACAACCAAATCGACTTTGATTATAAAGATTCCAATGAAGAAGTTGAAGAAGACGAATAATTATTTATTATTTTAATAGAGAAAATTGATGAATTTAAATAATAAAAAAGTATTACTCGGTTTAACAGGTGGAATTGCAATTTATAAAATTGCTTCTCTCATTCGTCATCTTATCAATGATCACAATTGTGATGTAAGAGTGATAATGACAAAATCTGCTCAAGAATTTATGACACCTCTTATTTTTGAGACTTTTACCGGAAATAAAGTTCTTACAGATATGTTTGAAAAAGATAGGATCGTTTCTACTCGTCATATAGATCTTGTAAGTCAATCTGATATTTTTTTAGTCGCGCCGGCTACTGCAAATATTATTGGAAAAGTTGCTAATGGAATTGCAGATGATCTATTAAGTACAATGTTAATGACTTCTAAACCTGAGAATACTTTTTTCGCTTTAGCAATGAATAAAAACATGTATCATAACTCATTTTTCACAAAAAATAAAGAATCTCTTATTAATAACGGTTATAACATTATTGAGCCGGAAAAGGGAAAATTAGCAACAAATATTGAAGGCGAAGGAATTGGAAGATTGGCAAGTGAAAGCGTCATTATTAGCAATTTGCTCTCTATGAGTGATAAGCCATTGAAAGATAAAAATATTTTAATTACCGGAGGTCCGACAAGAGAATATTTGGATTCAGTACGATTCATTTCAAATCCTTCCACCGGAAAAATGGGAATTGCCCTAGCAAATTCTGCGAAAAAACATGGTGGAAATGTTAAATTAATTTTAGGTCCCACTTCCATCCTACCACCTAAAAATATTGACACAACTTCAGTGATTTCAAGTGAAAATATGCGCAAGGCCGTTCTTGAAAAATTTGATTGGGCAGATATTGTAATAATGTCGGCAGCAGTTGAAGATCTGAAACCAACAACAAAAGAATCAATTAAAATAAAAAAATCCAACATTCCAAAAACATTAAATTTTACAACAACAAAAGATATTTTATTAGAATTGGGAAAAATTAAAAAAAATCAAATATTAGTTGGATTTAGTGTTGAAACTGAAAATAAAATTCACAACTCAATTGAAAAATTAAAAAAGAAAAATTTGGATTATATAATTGTAAATGATCCAAATGAAAAAGGTGCTGCTTTCGGAGGCGACACAAATAAAACTACAATAATCACAAAAGATGAGAAAATTCTTGAAAAGAAATTAATGACAAAAAATGAATTAGCTGATGAAATATTTAAAATGTTAATATGATCACTAAAAAAATTGACAATAAAACAATAAGATATTTAAATTATTTAAAAGATGTTTTTGGAAATAAATTAATGCTGAAAAAAAATCTATTTACAAACAAATTAGAAGTATATAAAAGAGAAATTGAAAATTGCAAAAAATGTCAATTAGGAAATACTCGTAACAAATTCGTATTTGGTGATGGTAATGCTAATGCTGATATTATGTTTGTTGGTGAAGCTCCGGGTGCTACCGAAGATGAAACAGGAATTACATTTGTTGGGAGAGCAGGCAAACTTCTTGACAAATTATTGATGGAAATTGATTTACACAGAGATGATGTTTTTATTGCTAATGTCTTGAAATGTCGTCCACCAAAAAATCGCGATCCGCTACCTAATGAAATTGCAACTTGTGAACAATATTTACATAAACAAATTTCCTTGATCAAGCCAAAAGTTATCGTTGCTTTAGGAAGGATAGCGGGAAAAACATTAATAAAGAAAGAATTGTCATTAGGAAAAATGAGAGGCAACGCGTACAATTATCAAAACGTCGATCTATATGTTACTTATCATCCCGCAGCGATTCTTAGAAATCCAAATTGGAAAGAAAGTATTAGTTCAGATTTCGAGATGATAGCAAATAAATATTTATAATATTATTTTTAAAAAGGAAAATAAATTGGTAGAAGACATTACAAGAACACCACCACAATCAATTGAAGCAGAAATTGCTGTATTAGGCGCAATGATGTTAGAACCTGATGCGGCTTATCGTGGGATAGAATTATTAAATGAAACTGATTTTTATAAAGAAGCACATCAGTTAATATTCAGAGCGATAAAAGAATTATCTAAACAATCACAAGCAATTGATCATTTAACTGTAACTGAAAAGCTTATACAGTTAACATTATTAGACAAGGTTGGTGGAAGTGCTAGTATTTCAAATATAATAGCAAAAGTTCCTACGGCAGCTAATATTGAATATTATGCTCAAATAGTTGGAGACAAATCTACTTTAAGAACAATCATTACCACTTCAACAAAACTCATTGCAGATGCATATAATGAAAAAGAAGAAGTAGGAACGATGCTGGATAATGCTGAACAGAACATATTTTCATTAAAAGAGAGAACATTTAAAGGTGATTTCAATTCTATTCCAAAAATAATTGAAGAAACTATAGATCATGTAGATAAATTATCTCATAATAAAGGGGAAGTTATTGGAATACATACTGGTTTTGCTCCCTTAGATTCAATTACATCAGGATTTCAACCATCTGATCTGATTATTATTGCTGGACGACCTTCTATGGGAAAAACAGCCTTAGCAATTACAATGGCGAGATCTATGGCAATTTCACATCATTATAAAGTTGGAATGTTTTCATTGGAAATGTCTGAGCGGCAAATCGGACTGAGATTTTTAAGTTCACAAAGTGGAATTGATCATCAAAAATTAAGAAAAGGAAATGTTCCCGGGGCTTTATGGAATGACTTAACAAAAGCAGCAAGTGAGCTCTCAAAAGCAAATCTCTTTATCGACGACACTGCCGGATTAAATATTTTAGATATTCGCAGTAGAGCAAGACGATTAAAAAATGAAAAAGGGTTAGATGTTTTGTTTATCGATTATTTACAATTAGCTCATGCAACAGGAAGAATCGATAACAGACAACATGAAATATCCAGTATCAGCCAAGGATTAAAAGCTTTATCAAAAGAATTAAAGATTCCTGTAATAGCTCTTTCTCAGCTTAGTCGTGAAGTAGAAAAAAGAGGCGGTAATCATAAGCCGCAATTATCTGATTTGAGAGAATCTGGAGCTATAGAACAAGATGCCGATGTTGTAATGTTTGTTTTTCGTAAAGAAGTTTATTCTAAAGATCCGGAAGATGAAGGCAAAGCAGAATTAATAATTTCTAAACAACGTAATGGTCCAACTGGTCCAATTGGGTTAAATTTCCAAAAAAATATTGCAAGATTTTATGAATTGGCATTAGGTGAATATCAAGATGAAATAGATAGTGCATTTTAATGAAATCCGAGAAAATTAATAAAAAATATCCAAAAAAATTCACAGATTTAATAAATAAGATCAGAGAATACAATCCACAAGTGGAAAAAGATATTCCACTATTATGGAAAACATATAATTTTGCCAAAAAAGGACATGGTGAACAATTTAGATTATCAGGTGAACCATATTTTGAACATTTATATCAAACTGCAATAATTCTTACAGAATTATCTATGGACACAACAACCATTTGCGCAGGATTACTTCATGATATTTTAGAAGATACCGAATATTCAAAAAAGATAATTAGCAATGAATTTTCCGAAACTATTGCAAATATTGTCGAAGGTGTAACCAAAATAAGCGATATAAAATTTAATAGCCAGGAAGATAAGCAAGCAAATAATTTCAGAAAAATGCTACTTAGTGTTGCTAAAGATATTAGAGTTATTATTGTCAAATTTGCCGATCGTTTAAATAATATGAGAACATTAAAATCAATGCCAAAATCAAAACAGAAACGTATATCACTTGAAACACGTGATGTATATGCACCACTTGCACACAGATTAGGAATGCACAAAATTAAAAGCGAATTGGAAGATCTATCTTTCAAACATCTACAATTGAAGCAATATAAATTTTTAAAAAAACAGGTGTTAAAAAATAAAAAATATTTTGATGAGTATATTAAAAAATTTAAAAAAATAATTCATAATTCATTAAATGAAAACCAAATAAAAACAAAAATTTTAGGAAGAACTAAAAATTTATCTTCTATAAATAAAAAAATGAATATTCAAAATAAAGATTTAGATAAAATTTTTGACATTCTTGCTATTAGAATTATAGTAGATAAATTGTCTGATTGCTATGCTGTACTAGGAATTATTCATCAACAATTTAAACCTATTGCTGAAAGGTTTAGAGATTTTATTGCCACACCAAAATCAAACGGATACCAATCAATTCACACTACAATAATAGGACCAGAAGGAAAAAATATAGAGATTCAAATCAGAACTGGTAAAATGAATAAAATTGCAGAAACAGGAATAGCAGCTCATTGGAAGTATAAAGAAACCAGTAAAGATATGGACGAAATTGATAAGAAAATACTGTGGCTTAGAGAGTTAATTGATATTTTAAAAAATGATCCAAATAATAGCGAAGATTTTATGGAAACATTGAAAATAGATCTTTTCAAAGAGGAAATTTTCATATTTACCCCCAAGGGGGATTTGATCACATTACCTAAAAATGCTACTACTCTTGATTTTGCATTTGCAGTTCATACCGATGTCGGGCTCTCATGTATTGGATCAAAAGTAAATTCAAGAATTGTTCCATTAAATACAATTTTAAGCAGTGGAGATAAAGTAGAAATACTTACATCAAACAATATTAAACCAAGTTATAATTGGTTAAAATTTGTTAAGACAAATAGAGCAAAATCTCGCATTAGAAGATGGTTTAGAAAAAATGAATATATAGAAAGTATCAATTTAGGTAAAGAAATACTAGATAAAAAACTTCGCCAAGCAAAAATGGCTGATAAGATCAAAATTATATCTAAAAAATATAAAGAGATGGGATTTCAGACACAAGACCTTTTCTTTCAGGCAATTGGAAAAGGTGAAATTACTATTAAGGGAATAATAGATAAAGTATGTAAAGAAAAAACAATAATTGATAATGAGGAAACAAAAAATAAACCATTTTTCCCACGATTTTATAAAAGCACCTCCAAGGGTGTTACAGTTCAAGGAGTTGATAATGTTATGGTCAATTTTGGGAAAGGTTGCAATCCCATACCAGGAGATGATATTGTAGGGTACATCACAAGAGGAAAAGGAATTACAATACATCGTAGCAATTGTAAAAATATTCCAATAAAAGAAAAGGAATTGGATAGATTGATCGAAGTCAACTGGGATAAAAACATTGATTATACATTCTATTCTCACTTAACTATTTTAAGTGAAAACAGAAATGGCATTCTTCAAGATATTAGCAATACCATTCAAAATATGAAAACAAGTATTGCCTCTATTAGTATGAATTCTGAGGGCACAATAGCACAAGGAAACATCATTATTATTGTTGATAATTTAAAACACACCAAAAATGTTATAAAAAAAATAAAAAAAATACCGGGAATAATTAAAGTAAAAAGAATTTAAAATAAGGAATTATTATGACAAAAAAAACATTTACAAAAGTGGATATTACTAGAGAAATGGCAAAAGTATCTGACCGTAAACAATATGAAATAAAACCACTCGTTGACGACTTTTTTACTGCTCTTAGACATTTATTAATGAAAGATGTAAAAGCAGATACAGTTAGAATAGAAGTTCGTAATTTTGGAACATTTGAAGTTAAACCTACAAAAGCAAAACCCAAAGCTCGCAATCCACGAACAAATGAAATTGTATATGTAAAACCTCATAAAAAAACTCATTTCACACCTGGTAAAATATTAAAAAAATATTTAGAACAACCTTTAAAGAAAAAATAATGAGAATTATTTCCATTGACTATGGAAGTCAACGAGTAGGAATAGCAATTTCTGATCCCCTAAATATAATTCCAATTTCTTTACCTACATTAATTATTAATGGTTCTAATGAAATTGCAATAGAAAAAATTAAGAATGTATGCAACAAGTATTCTATAGGAAAGATCATAATCGGCTATCCTATCGGACTTTCAGGAAATATGACATCTCAAACCGAGAAAGTAGATGCTTTTATTAAATTACTTGAAACAAATTTTGATTGCCGAATTATTAAATGGGATGAAAGATATACAAGTAAAGAAGCAAAAGATATTCTAATTAAAAAAGGAATTAATACTATTAAAAATAAAGAAAAGATAGATCAAATGTCTGCTTTTATTATGATGAAGGACTATTTAAACTCAAATAGTTAATAGCATGACAAAATACCTAAAAATAATTTCAAAATTTATACTTGGCCATCGTTTAATAGCTATTTTAATTTCAACAATTTTTATTGTTTTGTCATTTGCTCCATTCAATCAATTTTATTTTGCATTCATGGCTCTTATTCCATTTATTCATATTTTAAATAATACAAAAAATGGTTTTAAAATTGGATACTTTTTGGGCTTTGTTTATTCTATTTTTATGACACATTGGCTTGCTTTTAATATTGGCACCAATTTTATTTTTGCAACTATTTCAATGATATTGGGAGCATTGTACTTAGCATTAAATTATGGTATTATTGGTTACTTATTTACAGTGATCAAAAAATATAATAAAAATCTTGCATTATGGTCATTCCCATTATTTTGGATTTCAATTGAATTTATTAGAAGTTATGGTGTATTTGGTTTCCCTTGGCTCTCTCTTGGTAATTCACAAGTAAAAAATCTACCATTTCTTCAAATAGTTGATATAGGTGGAATTTATCTAATTTCATTTATAATAATCCTAACTAATATACTTTTGTATAAAGCAATTTTATCAATAAAAAACAGTAACACCAAATTTAAAAAATATATTCTTTCCATCGCGTTATTAATCGCGATACCTTACATTTACGGAATTATCATACTTAATATTAATTTCAAAATTGCAGAAGAAATTACATTCCGAATAGTACAACCAAATTATGGATCATTAGATAAATGGAAAATAGAAAATAGAAAAAAAGTATTTGAAAATCTCGACTCGCTAAGCACAAAATCAGGAATTGATTCCATAGATGTAATTGTTTGGCCGGAAAGCGCTACCCCTGTACATATTAGAACAAGTAAATACAGAAATGTGTTAGAAAAATTGGTTAAAAACACTAATAAAATACTTATCACCGGTTCTCCCGATCACTATTATATTAATAAAAAAATAAAATTTAATAACAGTTTATTTTCTTTTGTAAAAAATACAGGAATTGTAAGTGAATATGATAAAGTGCATCTCGTCCCTTTTGGAGAGTATATACCATTTTCAACAAAATTTAAATTCTTAAAAAAATTAAACTTAGGACAATCAAATTTTTCACCAGGAAAAAATAATAAACCATTTACAATAATTGATGGAAATATAATGATCTCTCCAATGATCTGTTATGAATCTATTTTTCCACAAATAAGTATTAATAATGTACGCCAAGGAGCAAACTATCACATAAATGTAACTAACGATTCTTGGTTTGGAAATTCATTAGGGCCATATCAACATGCGGCTCAATCAATAGTAAGAGCTGTTGAATCTAAACGAGCATTTATAAGATGTGCAAATACAGGAATTTCTATGGTTATAAGTCCCAAAGGAATTATAAAGGAAAAAATTCCACTGAATATTAAGGGATCCTTTGATGCAAAATTAAAGACATATTTATACACTCCGCTTTATATTAAATTTGGAAATTTATTTGCTATTGTTTGTGTGATTATTTCGGTTATTATTTTAGGATCTGTTGTGCTCTATCAAAAAATGCAAAGTTCTACAAATGAATAAATAAAGTTTAGATTTATGTTTAAAAATTCGTAATAATATCCGTGTTCTATTATTATTCTCAAAAAAATATACATATTTTATAAAATATTTCTTATCTTTATTGATAAACTTAAAGGAGCCATAAATGGCAGCAAAAGGCACAACGATATCTTTTCTCTTCATAACAATATTTTCTGAATTGTTATATTTGATTTTTAAAAATGTCATTTATCTGAATTCATTTTTATTAATTGTTGTATATATATCATTATTGTTATTTTTATTTTGCCTATATTTCTTTAGAGATCCAAATCGAAAAATTCCTGCTGGAGAAAATTTGTTGGTTTCTCCTGCTGATGGAAAGATCATTTCCATCAAGGATAATATTCTACATCCCATTTCAAAAGAACCATCAAAAATGATTTCAATTTTTCTTTCATTGACGGATGTACATATAAATCGTATTCCTATTGGCGGAAAAATTTCATTCATAAAATATCATAAAGGAAAATTTTTAGCTGCATTTAATCCTAAAGCTGTAGAATTAAACGAAAAATATGTTTTTGATGTTGATTCAAAATTTGGATTAATAAGAGTCCAACAAGTAGCAGG
>LSCC01000056.1 GCA_001577215.1 Fidelibacterota bacterium TCS52 | reverse complement strand
TGTTCATAGATCAATTCCCTTTTCATTACAGCCCAATGAAATCCTTGCGTACAAATAAATGTATTTTTATGAGGCAAGGCATCGGCAACTCCTAAAATTGGGATAGGAATTTTTCTGTCACCTTCACGAATAAAAATAAATTCAGCATCTTGGTTATAATTATTTCGTTTTAACAGGTCGGAAGTTACTACTAATCCCATTTCATTATTTTTTTCAAACATTCTACCTACCAAATGTTCGGAAATTTTATTTACAATTGAGTTGTCTTTTACCGGTTCATCTACATTTACAATTTCACCAAATGAAAGTTCTTCTTTATCAAAATCTTCTTTGTTCAGAAAATTCAAACCAAAACGAGTTAATGCAAAACTCTCCTGTATATTGTATTTATTCATCACTTCAACAGACGATAATTGATCTTCAATTGCATATATCTCATAACTTAATTGCCGTAAAGGAGTCAAACTCAACCAATTAATATATGGATCTTTCATCTTTTTTTCTAATTGATTTAAACTATGTTTTGAGACACCAATTGCCAACAATCCAATTGTTAAGAAAATTAACAATACAAGAAAATACAAATTATTAAATCGTATTTTAAAATCTTTGCTTTTATGTTTTTGCATAAAATTTACAAAGGTCGGTTGATAATTTTTCTTTTTTTTCGTTATGTTAGATTCTTTTTTGTCTATTTGTTTTACAGCTTTTTTGATTTCAGGTGATTCTATTTGTTGTGTGATCTTGTCTTCCAAAATGTTAAAAAAATCGGTGTTATTGGCATTATCATCGAGTCGCCATTGTTGTGAATTATCAGTTTCATTTTTCCAAATTTTCTTTCCTTCAAACTCCTCGGATGTAAAAATATTATTTTCATCAATAACACCATTTTCACTTATACAAACAATTCTATCGGCATATTTCACAGCGAGATCTTTCTGATGTGTAACAACTAATGCAGCACTTTTTTGTTTTGAATTTTTAACTGCTTCGACCATCCATTGGAAAATTTGATTTGCATTTAACTCGTCGAGATTTCCAGTTGGTTCATCTGCAAACATAACTAAATATTCCGGTAAAGACGCCCTGATAAAGGCAAATCGCTGATTCTGTCCACCCGATTGAATATTGGTTTTCTCTTCCAATTTGGATTTTGGCATGTTCAACAGTTCAACTTGTTCTTCTATATCTGCATAAATATTTTTCTTATACTCTTTTTCTTTATGAGATGATAAATTCTTATTTTGTTGAATAATTTTTGGTAAAATGAGATTTTTCCCGGCATTTAATTCATCAAAAAATACGGATTCCTGAAACATAAAACTAAAATAATCACTACGAATATGAGATAACGATTCTTCATCTTTCCACAAGTTGCTATACTCGTAAGATTGTCTCTTTTTTGTGTCAGGATAAAAAATTACTTGTGAACTTTCAAACTCATCTTGATACGATCTTCTCATCAAACTCAATGTTTCCAATAGTGTGGTTTTACCGCAACCCGATTTTCCGAGAAATACAACAAACTCATCTTTGTAAATATCCAACTCTGGTATATTTAAAACAGTTTTTCCACCATAAGATTGGGTGAAATTGCGAATTGAAAATAATAGTTCTTTTCTATTTTTCATTAACAATAATCCTAATTAAAAATGAATTTCTTCATAATTAACTTCAAAAATAGCCTCGTTAGATTTCGTAAATTATTTTTTCTTCGAAATTATTTCATCCATTTCAGTTACGATTTCATCAAATAATTTTAAAGTATGTTCAATTGCATCGGGTTTCGACATATCAACACCGGCGTCTTTTAAAAGTTCAATAGGATAATCAGAGCCACCACTATGTAATAAATTTAAATAATTATTAAGAGCTTCCGTATCTCCATCTAATACTTGTTGACTTAGGTAAGTTGAAGCGGAAATACTTGTGGCATATACATAAACATAAAAAGCACGATAAAAATGTGGAATTCTGCTCCAAGTTAACTTATATTTTTCATCAAGTGTTAACACATCACCATAGAAATTGTCTAAAATATCCATATATGCTTTATTCAACGATTTCGCTGTCAATGGAATTCCAGCTTCTGCCATTTCGTGTGATTTTTTTTCAAACTCGGCAAATAAAACTTGTGTATAAAGTGTTCCGGAAATATTGTCAGCCCATTTATCCAATAAAACTAAGCGTTCCTGCTCATCTTTCGTATTTTCCAAAAGCGAATGCATCAATAAATTTTCATTAAATGTTGAAGCAACTTCTGCAACAAATAATGAATAGTTAGCATATAAATACGGTTGTGTTTTATTTGTATAAAAACTGTGCATTGAGTGACCTAATTCATGTGCCAATGTAAACATATTATCTCTTGTATCATTGTAATTTAACAACAAATATGGATGCGTGTCATAAGCTCCCCATGAGTATGCACCACTTCTCTTTCCCTTTGTTTCATAAACATCTATCCAGCGAGAATTTAATGCCCTTTTTGCATCTTTTACATACTGATTTCCTAAAGGAGAAAGAGCATTAATGATCAATTCACTTGCTTCATCAAATTGATATTTTTTGTCAGAATCTTTAACAATTGGAACATTTGTGTCATAAAGATGTAACGAATCAATACCTAAAACTTTCTTCCTTAATTCCATATAGTGTTGCAAAGGTTTTAAATATCTATGTGTCGTCTCAATAAGATTGTTGTAAACTTCTACCGGAATATTATCATTAGAAAGCGACATTTCCAAACAACTGTTATATCTTCTTGCATTAGCATAGAACATATCTTTTTTTACTGATCCGTCATAAGTTGCAGCACTTGTGTTGTTAAATTTTTTATAAGTTGAATACATCCCCTCAAATGCACCTTTTCTAACTTTCGGATCTTTAGATAACAGCAATTTTCTGTATCTGGAATATGACAATTCTATTTCATTTCCTTCTTCATCTTTCACTTTTGGAAATTGAATATCGGCCATTGTCAGTGCTTCACGAATCCTAGAGAAATTTCTGAATACATTTCCTGCCATTGCCAACAATTCTTCTTCGCGAGTTGATAAGATATATTTTTTTTGCCTTAAAAAATCATCAAAATAATGCTCATAAATTTTTAATCCTTTTGTAGAATTTATATATTTGTTTAATTTTGTTTCCGGAATGTTTCGTAATTCAGGTGCTACAAAAGATGTCTTTTGAGCATATTGAGAATACAATGAACTAATTCTATCTGTCAATGCTAAATTTTCCGATATTCTTGTATCTTCATCTTTTTGTAAATAGGCAAAAATTTGCAACTTGTCTAATTTCCTTTCGATTTTCTCCTCTGCCTTGAAACACTTTAGTATATTTTCACCCGATTGTCTCAAAGTTCCCTTAAATTTTTCAATATCAGAAATATGTGATTTTACATATTTAAAGTCTTTTTCCCATTCATCGGCAGAATTGTAAATATCCTTTAAATTCCATTTGTATTCTGTTTCGATATCTTTTCGAGTTGGAATACTGTTTGCTTTTGAGTCGTGAGTTTTGTCTCCACAAGAAGTTATTCCCATAACCAATGTTAGGGCAATAAGTATGATGATGATTTTAGTTTTCATTTCGTCTCCTTTTTTATTTTTTATATTGTTAAATTTACAAACAATTTTCCCAATAAGCAAAATATTTATCGAATGTATTATGATAAAGGAGAAAATATGATTATATTTCATTCATCGGGATGTAGCGCAGTCCGGCAGCGCACTTCGTTCGGGACGAAGGGGTCGAAAGTTCAAATCTTTTCATCCCGACTATAAAAGATACTATTTATCTAACAATAGAAGCTATCAATTTCAATTCTGCCAATAAATTATATAATTTATCTAACGGCCATTGGGTAGCGGCATCGCTTAATGCTTTTTTAGGATCATGGTGGACTTCCATAAAGATCCCATCTGCTCCTGCAGCAATTGCGGATTTTGCCAGATTAGGAACGAATTCTCTCATTCCACCTGTTTCGTTTCCTTTCCCGGTCGGTAATTGTAAAGAATGGGTTGCATCAAAAATTACGGGTACATCAAATTTTTTCATTATCGGAATTGATCTCATATCAGAAACCAAATTATTATAACCAAAGGTAGTTCCCCTTTCCGTAAGCATAATATTTTTCGCTCCGGATTCGCGACACTTTTCAATAACATTTTTCATATCCCACGGAGCGAGAAATTGTCCCTTTTTTATATTGACCGTCTTCCCGGTTTTCGAAGCCGCCTTTATCAAGTTTGTCTGACGCGATAAAAACGCTGGTATTTGAATTACATCGACAACTTCTGCGACGATCTTTGCTTGATCCGGTTCATGAATATCTGTCAATATTGGAACCTTAAACTTTTCTTTTACCTTTTGTAATATCTTCATTCCTTTTTTTATATCAACACCACGAAAAGAGTGAATTGAACTGCGATTTGCCTTATCAAATGATGCTTTAAAAATAAATGGAATTTTTAAGTCAATAGCAATTCTTGTTATCTCTTCTGCCATAAACAATGTATGTTTTTCGCTTTCAATAACGCAAGGACCTAAAATGAAAAATAATTGATGATTTTCTCCCACTGAAAAATTTTTAATTTTTATTTCCATAATATTTTACTCTTTTTTTGATCCTAATTTTTTGTACTTTAAACTTGCCTTCACAAACTCTCTAAATAATGGATGGGATCTATTCATTCTGGATTTAAATTCGGGATGAAATTGAACGGCTAAATACCAAGGATGACCTTTTAATTCAATAATTTCCACTAAATTTAATTTTTTATTTGTTCCGGAGAAAATTATTCCGGCTTCTCCTAATTGAACTTTGTAATTATTGTTTACTTCATATCTGTGTCTGTGCCGTTCTGAAATATTCTTTTTTTTATAAGCGATATAAGCCAATGAATCATGTTCAATTTTACAATCATATGCTCCCAATCTCATCGTCCCGCCTTTTTGTACGATATTTTTCTGATCTAACATTAAATCGATTACAGGATGCTCCGTTTTTTTGTCAAATTCGACACTATTTGCATCATTTAAATTTGCTACATTTCGTGCCAATTCTATCAGTGCAATATGCAAACCAAGACATATTCCCAAAAACGGGATTTTGTTGATCCGTGCAAATTTTGCAGCAGTAATTTTCCCTTCAATACCTCTTTCTCCAAACCCACCGGGAATTAATAATCCATCAATATCAATAAGCAATTCTGATGCATGCTTTTCTGAATTTGATTCTAAATTTTCAGCACTTATCCACTTCAATTCTACTTCTGTATCATTTTCGGCACCGGCATGTACAAACGATTCTATTATACTTTTATATGCATCCGGCAAACTTGTATATTTCCCAATAATCGCTATTTTTACACTATCAGAAGGATTTTTTATTCTGTTAACCAATTGATTTAATCTTTTTGTGTCAATCTTGTTTATCTTTTCTAATTTCAATTTATTTTTAATTACATTTATTATATTTTGTCTAAATAATATCAATGGTACTTCATAAATAGTCGAAGCATCATGTGCTTCAAAAACAGAATCTTTCTTTACATCACAAAACAGAGAGATTTTTTCCCGTAATTCATTATTCAACATTTTCTTTTCTGTTCTGCAAACAATAATTGAAGGACGTAAGCCGATTTCCCTTAATTTCATTACCGAGTGTTGTGTAGGTTTTGTTTTAATTTCTTCTGAAGAATAAATATATGGCAACAATGTAACATGAATATTTAAAAAATCACTGTCATCAAGCTTCTGTTCAAATTGTCTAATCGCTTCCAAAAAAGGCAAGCTCTCAATATCACCAACTGTACCACCAACCTCTGTTATGATAAAATCATAATTCCGATCATCTAAAATACTAACAAATCTGTTTTTAATTTCGTCAGTTATATGTGGAATTATCTGTACGGTAGCTCCTAAAAAATCTCCTCTTCTTTCTTGCTGAATAACTGTTTCATAAATGCTTCCGGCTGTAGCATTGTTTTTTTGTGACATTTTTTCATCTAAAAATCTTTCATAATGTCCTAAATCCAAATCTGTTTCAGCTCCGTCATCGGTAACGAACACCTCGCCATGCTGGAATGGGCTTAATGTCCCGGGGTCGACATTTAAATACGGATCAAATTTTTGTATCGTAACTTTAAAACCAGCTTGCTTTAATAAATAACCGATTGATGAGGCTGTAATTCCTTTCCCCAAACCGGAAATTACACCACCGGTAATAAAAATAAATTTTGTGTTATTTCTTTTTCTTGATGTTATCAACCGATTAAAATATTTTTTTATCCCTGTTGATTTATCATTTTTCATTATTGATTTAACTTACCCTTAATATTTTATATTTTTCTAAAATTTATAAACTGCAATAATAAATTTCACTTTTTTTGAATATAATATTTTTTATTGAAAATAGTAAACAATAAAATATTTTATGTTTTGTCTTCGAAAAATTCGTGTCATTCGTTATAAAATACATTCGCGAAATCCGTGTCAAAATAATCACTTTTTCTGAAACAAGAAAATATATTCGTGTTTAAAAATATAGAATCCACCAACTAATGCTCGATATCTCCAAAGTGCTTTCTGATTTCTTTTCGCTGTTGTATCCTCAAAATTTTTAACTATAGTACTTTTTAATTTATAGCTTCTTTTCAATACTTCTTGCATTGTGTAAAACCCAAGTGGAATCCATTCGCCATTTAAATACTTGTCGCCAATCACAACCGCAAGAAATCTTCCTTTATCTAATATTGGGAATGTTTTGTCAATTACCTTACCAAAAAGTGTAAGAAATTCATTGATCGAGGTTGCGTTCGAAAGATCTTTTTCATCATCACTAAATTTAATTATATCCCAGTATGGCGGGTGCATAATTAAAAATTGAACCGAATCAATTCCAATTTTTTCCAACTCTTTTTTATAATCCAATTTTGTACTATCGGCATGAATTACTTTTATTTTTGAGCTGGAATTTTTCTTTTCTTTGTCAATATTTCTTTTCGCTAAATTTACGACATCTTCTTGCAACTCAATCCCAACACCATTCCTTTTAAGTCGTTGACACTCTATTAAAGTCGTTCCACTACCGAGAAAAGTATCTAAAACCCAATCATTTTTTTTTGTAAATCTTTTTAGAAATTGGTTAGGAATTTGTGGTATAAAATTTCCCCAGTATTCTGCAGAATGCACTCCGGTTTTATCTCTTTTATCTAATACCCACAAACTATCCGTAATGATATCGTCATACTCTTTCCAACGATTCAAATTAATATCGTTTATTTTTCCGGTCCTAATTTCTGTCATTCCTTTTATCAAACGATTTATATAGTATTTTGTGCGTTCAATTGTTTTCGTTTCAATTATTTGATCTAATTCTTTTTTAAAATATTTTTTGTTAATGCTTAAATCATTTTTTGGGGAATCGGAAAATTCAGAGGTAAAATTATCAAGATTTTTTATTAACTCTTTTATACCATTTTTAATTTCATTTAATTTGTTTGAATCTAACAAATTTTTAAGTATTTGAACAATATTATTTTTTGTCTTTTTCATTGAATGAATTTACAATTATTTTTTTTCTTTCAAAAGTAAAATGAAAATTCATTAGCAGGTTACATGAAATAAGCCAATGACATTTTCGCTAGAATCGTTCCAAATCCTTATTGCTTCTGGTGTCGATTGAATTTTGAGCTCACAATCATTTTCATTTAGGAAATCTTTGGCTTCTTGAGTGAGATTTAAAATTCCATATTGACCACTTCCAATAACAATAGTTTTTGCGTCTTGTTCATAAAAAGATCGTATTTCTTGCAATGAGACCTTGTGAGAAGTGCCAGTAACTTCTCTTGATAGGTTTTTATTCCTTTTTACAACATTACCATCTAATTTAATAATTACATCATTATAATATGTATTTTTATCGATAATGATCGATCCAAATTTTGTGCTATTGATAATTGGTTTCATGATTTCCTCGCATATATTATTTAAGTAGTAATGTAATTAAATATTCACAAATATTCAAATAGAAATGATAATAATTTTGTAAATACAAATGAAATTTATTAAATTTAGTAATATCAAATGGAGAATATTTATGAGTATTAAAAAGGAAATTTTTATTGAAGATCTGGTAGAACAAATTCCGGAATCTGTCAGATATTTAAAAGAAAAGGGAATTAGGTGTATTATCTGTGGCGAACCGACTTGGGGAACATTAGAAGAAGCCGCAAAAGAGAAAAACTTTACAGATAAAGATATAGAAAAATTTGTAGATGATTTAAATAAATTTTTAAAGTAAAAAACCAATGTTCAAAAAATATTATAATCCGAATCTACAATATGCTAAAAATGGTTTTCGCTATAACAATTATACATATTTTCTAAAAGAAAAGTTCGGAGAGAGAATACAACGGATTTTAATCGACGGTGGTTTTACTTGCCCAAATAGAGATGGTACCAAAGGAAAATCCGGTTGTATATATTGTAACAACAAATCATTTTCACCATTTGTCAACTTAAGTGACAATTCAATAAAATCTCAAATAATGGCAGGATTTAATTATTTTAATAAATTAAATGCAAAAAAATTTATCGCATATTTTCAAAGCCATACAAATACTTATGCGCCGGTTCCCGAGTTGAAAAAAAAATATTATGAAGCAATAAAATTTCCTGAAGTTGTGGGAATTGCAATTTCCACTCGTCCCGATTGCCTAGATCAAGATATTCTTGAATTGTTAAAAGAATTAAATAATATTACATATTTGAATGTTGAAATTGGCATCGAATCTATACTTGACAAATCTTTAAATTGGATGAATAGAAAACATGATTATCAAACTACCGTTGAAGCAATTGAGAAACTTGCAGACCTTGGAATTGATGTAACCGGCCATATTATTTTAGGTTTACCAACAGAAACACAGAATGAAATGTTGGAAATGGTAAAAAAACTGAACGAACTGCCGTTGAAATTTTTGAAAATACATCATTTACAAGTAATAAAAAATACACCTTTGGCAAATATACATAAAAACAAGCCAATAAAATTATTTGATTATAATGAATATTTAGAGTTTGTATCAAAATTTATTTCTCATCTAAAACAAGATATTATTTTGCAACGCATTTTTGCAGATGCTCCTCTTGAATTATTAATCGCTCCAAATTGGCATAAACGTTCACCCGAAATTATTATGGATCTGCAGAAATTGATGCGAGATAATGATCTATATCAAGGAAAATATTAAATGACACAAAATAAAGGAGAAAAATGAAGAACTTAACTAAACTTATTATAATTCTGGCCGTAGCTTTACTGGTTATCTCTTGTAGTGAAGACGGAAAATTAACAGTAATCAACAAAAGCAGTGAGCAAATTGATGTAATAATCGATGGCACACCTTACAATGACCTATCTTACAACGAAGAGAGTGAAACTGAAACTTGGTCTATTGCTTTTGGAGACGAAAAAAATGTGCCAATCACCGCTACAGGATACTGGTTGTTGGATTATAGCGATGAAGTAACAATTGGTCCCGGTGATGATGTGTTGCATGAAATCAATTCTAATTGTGGTAAAATACAAATCTCTAACAATCACCCTTCATTATCAATTTGGTATGTTTATCTCTCGGTTAGTACTGCTACCGAATGGGGTGATGACCAACTTGGAAGCGACATTATTGCTCCCGGAGAAACTTATGCATGGTTTGCCACTTCCGGTTATACTTGGGATGTTAAAATTGTAGACAGTAATTCTGACAGCTATGAAATTTATGGTGATGAAACTCTGGATGGTGATGCAACTCTGGGTGCAGAAGAGACAATATCATACACATTTAGCGCCTCTGCTAATATCGTTCCGAATGTACCAATCAAAACAAAATACAAAGATGTTGTTCGTAAAAAAACAGCACAACCGAATGTTTCTGTAGAAAAAATTGGTAAAGTAAAATAATATTATTAGCAAATATTAGAAAAAGGATCTCTATAAATAATGGGGATCTCTTTTTTTATCAACTATTTTTTTACATTTTAATAAATATTTGTTTATCTGTAATCTTGAAATTTTAAATATATTGGAAATAACAACGAAGCGCTCACTATTCCCCCCATTAGTATCAAGATCATTGGAAACGAAAAAATATTTGGTAACTGAATTAAAATATTAACAAAAAATATTACAACTTTGTAAATTGACTGAAAATTGAAAAGAACAAATAAAAACAATGATATCCCAACAAAAATATTCAAGATCAATTCCGGAGAAAATATTGGATTCTTGGGGAGTGTATTTAAAACATTTGCCTGAACTTGTTTGGGAAGCTTTATTGTAATTTTATGCAACAAAACATTTTCTATTTTATCTAATTGATAAATTTTACTTTGGCACTTTTTACATTTTCTTAAATGTAATTTTGCATCTGAACCAAGCGAATTCTTTCCATTTTTTATATATTGTTTTTCAAAATCTCTCAAAAAGTGTAATCAGCCAATAAAGACAATTTCTTTGAACTCATTTTCTCGCCAAATTCTGAATTAGAATCTCCCAACAATAAATTATATTTTAACTTCAGATTCCAATTGTTAAAACGAGTATAATTTAATTCACCACC
>LSCC01000055.1 GCA_001577215.1 Fidelibacterota bacterium TCS52 | reverse complement strand
TTTAATTCAACTAGGGAATATGTCCGTGGGTTTGCCGAAATATTGTTTTCAACTCAACTCTAATGTTTCTATGTTCTTATTTGTATATATACATATTGATCCGGCTATTTCCAATGAGAGCTTTGCTATTTCATTAGCTTCTAATTTTGTTGTTTTTAATAGTGCTCTGGCAGCAGCTAATGCATAAGGGCCTCCCGAACCAATTGCATATATTTCATCATCCGCATCTATTACATCACCGGTTCCACTTATGATATAACCAACTTTATTATCCATTACAATTAAAAGAGCTTCTAATTTTCGGAGTATCTTATCAGATCGCCAATCCTTTGCTAATTCTACAGCAGATCGTGTTAGATCGCCCTTAAACTCCTTTAATTTCTTCTCAAATTTTTCAAATAAAGTAAACGCATCTGCGCTTGATCCGGCAAATCCTGCCAAAATTTTACCATTATATATTTTTCTTACTTTCTTTGCCCCGGATTTCATGATCGTATTGCCTAATGTTACTTGTCCGTCTCCGGCAATTGCCACTTTACCATTTCGGCGAATTCCTAAGACTGTTGTGCTTTTTATTTGTTCCATTATTAAATTCCTCGCCTTAATTTTGTATTTGGTATGTTTAATATTTTACGATATTTTGCTATTGTTCTCCTTGCGATAGTGTATCCATCATTCTTCATTATTTGCACGATTTTCTCGTCATTTAAAGGAGAATTTTTATTTTCATTTGCAATTATTTCTTTTAATTTATCCATGATCTTATTCCTTGATATATAATTCCCCTCTCTATCATGAACACCTTCTGCAAAGAATTGTTTCAATTCAAACAATCCCAATGGTGTCTGCACATATTTGCCATTAGTAACTCTTGAAACTGTAGAAATGTCCATTTTTATCTTCTCGGCAATATCGCTTAATTTCATTGGCTTTAAATTGCTGGTTTCTTCATTAAAGAAAGCTTTTTGCTTTTC
This sequence comes from Fidelibacterota bacterium TCS52, assembly GCA_001577215.1. Lineage (GTDB taxonomy): Bacteria > Fidelibacterota > Fidelibacteria > Fidelibacterales > Fidelibacteraceae > TCS52. The sequence continues at coordinate 10,869 of LSCC01000055.1, read as the reverse complement.
AATAATTGCATTCATTACCCTGATCATAGTATTTCTTCGTTGGAGTATTGATTCAACAAACCACGATGCAGAATTTAATTTTTCTTTTAAATATTTTTCCGTTCCTTTATCTAATTCCTTTTTTTCCCTAAGTAATTTTTGATAATTTTTCGAAAGTTTTAATTCCGGTAAATGTGAATCATTATGTTTTATTTTAAATTTACCATCCTCTTTTGTAACGATCAAATCCGGCAAAATATAATGATTGGAAAGTTCATGATCAATGTGTCCTGGTTTTGGATCAAGTTTGTTTATTACATCTTTGGCATGTTGCAATTCCAATTTTGAAATCCCCATTGATTCTATAATTTTATCATAATCATGATTTGCAAATGATTCAAAATGATTTTTCAAGATTTCTGTAACATAAGATTCCCCTTTTTTTTCAGAAATTTGTAGCAATAAACATTCTTGTAAATCGCGAGCAGCAACTCCATTCGGTTCCAATTTTTGAACGATCTTTAAAACTTTTTGCACCTTTTTAAGCGATACATTTAATTTATATGCAATATTTTTAACTGTTGTTGTTAAATAGCCGGATTCATCTAAATCACCAATTAATTCCTCAGCAATTTGAATCTCATCATCATTTAATCCTGCTTTATGTATTTGATCGAGCAATTTATCAATAAAATATTTTTCATCTTCTTGTGGCATATTTGATTCTGTTGCGCTTGCATCATATGTTGAAACAGGTTTAAAATGATTGTTTCCTTCAGGACTGTAAATATCTTCCCAATCAAATAATTGATCTGTATCTTCATCATTCTTATTATCTTTTCCTTCTTTTTCTAGCTTGGTTTTTGTAGCATCACCATTAATTTCTAACACCGGATTTTCTACTAATTCATTCTCAATTGCTTCTTCTAAACGATATATAGGCAATTGAATTAGCTTTGCAAATAAAATTTGCTTTGGTGAAAGTTTCTGTTTTTGAATTTGTTTTTGATTTAATTTCATTTTTGTTTTGTTTTTCTTTCTTCTTTACCGCTCACCTACCGCAGACAAATAGAAACACAAAGTTGCAGGGAATATTTATATTGTTCTAATTGATAATTCATTTCTTTTTTTCTTCAAAATTTCCCTTTGTTTTTTTCGTCGACATTCGGCTCGTAATTAATCATTGATATCTTTCCAGTGAGAATTTTTCTCCTAAATATAACCGTTTTGCTTCAGGGTCATTTGCTAAAAAATCTGCAGTGCCTTCTTTCAAAATTTTTCCTTCGAATAGTAGATAAGACCTGTCTGTTATCGATAGTGTTTCATGAACATTATGATCGGTTATAAAAACTCCAATGCCTTTATTTTTTAAATCTTTTACTATCTCTTGAATATCTTCAACGGCAATTGGATCAATACCGGCAAATGGTTCATCGAGTAAAATAAAATCCGGGTTAGAAGCTAAAACTCGTGCAATTTCCGTACGTCTTCTTTCACCACCACTTAATGTAATTGCCATATTTTTTCTGATATGTGTTATTTTCAATTCTTCCAATAATCGATCGGTCTCTTCTTGTATTTCAATTTTAGAAAGTTTCATCATTTCCAAGATCAATTTTAAATTATTTTCAACAGTTAATTTACGAAATACCGACGATTCTTGGGCTAAATAACCGATACCTAATTGTGCGCGACGATACATTGCAATTTGGGTAATTTTTTGATCATCTAAATAAATTTCACCCGAGTTAGGTCTGATCATTCCTGTGATCATGTAAAATGTCGTTGTTTTGCCGGCTCCGTTTGGGCCTAGCAATCCAACAATTTCACCTTTGTGTGCTTCTAAACAAACTTCGTTTACGACCTTCCGTTTTCCGTATATTTTAATTAAATTATTTGCTTTTAGAGTTGTCATATTATTTTTCAATTTATTGTTTTTCTTTGAACTTCCTAAATGTTTCCCCATGAGGATCTGTTATTGTCCAATTTTCTAATTTAACATCACTCGTAAATCCGGCTCCGTAGAGAGTATCTTCAGCAGCAAACAATTCAATTTCTCCTTCAGTAAAAACCTTTTCGCTATCACTATACCAGATTAACTCATCTGTATGCATTGTATAACCGGTATCTGAAATCAATACCACATTTCCAATTGCTCTTAAATTTTGACTTATTTCATTCACAACACCACTATCACTAATTAACACAGAAACATGTTTGCCTTGCTTATTAAAAAAATCTACATTTACAGAATCACCTAAAAATATATCGCCTGAATTTTCATATTTTAACAAATGTCCGGAAAATATTCTTGCTTTTTTCATTCCTTTAGTTGAAATAAATGTAGTTGAATTCCAGCTTTCTTGATCCGGAACAGCAACATTGTTTTCTTTCTTTTCTTGAGGAATTTTTGTGCAAGAAAAAACAAAAAGCAAAATAATAATAAAATATTTTAATTTATTATCTATAAACATGATTAATTTTTATTTTTCAATGATAAACTATCTGGTTTATTTTTCAATGATAAACTATCTGGTTTATTTTTCAATGATAAACTATTAGTAATATTTGTTTGCAACGAATCTTGATAGATCAAACTATCACTTTTTATTGAATAGCGAATAATTGTGTAATATTCTTCAGGATCACCCTCTGAAAAGAAACCGGGCCCTCTTAAATATTCCTCTTCTAATTTAGAAACAATAGTATAATGTTTATTATGAATAAATTTTTCTAATTTCATTATTGATCTATTTTCTTTTTTATAAGAGCCAATATGTAAAATTTCTCCCATTGTTCCATATCTCCATTTTTCTAATTTAACCTCCGGATATTCCTTTTTAATAACTTTTGGAATAGAGTCAATTTCAATAGGAACCGGTATTCCATAATGTGCTAAACAATTTTCCGGATTCTCTCTATCTTTTACTTCCCACCTAATTCTAAATGGACTAATTTCAATATCAGGATTTCCCCGTTCTATTGTTTTAAATGTTTTGAATAACTTTTTAAAAACATCTTCCATAATGAGTTTCGGATTACCCTCTTCTGTTATCACTATCATATTCAAAGAATCTTCTTCTGTAATAACCGGATCTAATAAATATTCGTAATCTTCCAAATCGGGATAACAAGATACTGATAAAATAAACAACGCTAAAAAAAGTATTATTTTATGGTCTAATATTTGTTTTACCTCTTTCATTGATCAATACCAGCTTTTAAAATATCATGTATATGAATAATTCCAACAGGAATTTTTGATCTTTCATCTTCCAAAACAAAAAGAGATGTAATATTATATTTTTCCATAACATTTAATGCATCAACGGCCAAAATATTGCCTTTTATGGTTATGGGATCTTTTGTCATTATTTTCTCAGTTTTCTCTTTAAAAATATTACTATACCTTTCGATTCCTCGTCTTAAATCTCCATCGGTTACAATACCGATCAATTTTTTTTCACTATCAATAACGCCCACAACTCCCAATTTTTTATTCGTCATCTCTATTACTAGATCTTTTGTGGATGTGTCTATAGTTACTAGTGGAATTGAATCGTTTTTATGCATCAGATCATTTACGGTTAATAATAATTTTTTCCCTAATATGCCGCCGGGATGCCTTAATGCAAAATCTTCTTTTTTGAATTTTTTATGTTCCAACAAAGAAATGGCTAAAGCGTCGCCCACCACTAATGTTACCGTAGTACTTGATGTGGGGGCAAGATCCAACGGACAGGCTTCTTTTTCAACACTAATATCAAAAATGTATTCACTTTGTTTGGCTATAGTTGAATTTTTATTTCCCACTAATGAAATTATTTTTACGCCAAGTTTTTTTATTGTAGGAAGTAGATTAATAATTTCGTTTGACTGTCCACTGTTAGAAATCAATAAGATAATATCTGTCGGGGTAATTACTCCTAAATCACCGTGTATTGCCTCCGATGGGTGTAAAAAATAAGAAGGTGTGCCGGTGCTGGATAAAGTCGATGAAATTTTTCTGCCGACATGTCCGGATTTCCCAACACCAATAATGATAACTTTACCCGAACAGTTTAAAATTGCCTGTACAATTTTTTCAAAATTATTATCTAAACGAGGCAACAATTTTTTCAAAGCACTAATTTCATTATTAACCACTTTTTTAGCAATATTTATTGAATTTTTCATTTCGCCTTTTGCTTATAATGATTACGCAATTTATTTAATGCCGATTCAAAGCGATTTTGTGTTTTTAGGATCAGCTCAATTATCTCTTTTATTGCCCCATCTCCACCATTCACAACTGTAACCATATCAGCTATATTTTTAATTTCGGATCTCGCATTTGGAACCGAAAAAGAGACGCCAGCTTTAAACATTAACGGTTCGTCTATCAAATCATCTCCCACATAAGCAACATTTTCATCCGATACTTTAAACTGTTTGGTTATTTCTTTATATGGTTCCATTTTGTTCATATAACCCTGATACACCAACGATTCGGGAATGCTTAACTCCTTACATCTTCTGGTTGTCGAACCGGATTTACGCCCGGAAATAACAGCAATTGGCAAATCGGCATATCTTGCTGTAACAATTGCCGCACCATCTGATGCATGATATCTTTTAAATTCACCCATATCACCAACATAATATGAGCCATCTGTAAGGATCCCATCCACATCTGTTATTAATATTTTTATCTTTTTTATTTTATCTCTTAATTCTTTACTTATATTCAAATTTAATTTTTTCTCCGTTTTATTTTTCTATTCTATAATACAATATATAAGATAAATTAAAAATGTTGAATTATCAAGCAGAAAAGAAGAGTTTCGCGCCTCGAATCATAAACTTCGTTTTTTACGGGATAACCAAAGGCCACAAAGAATTTTGATAAAAAATGTAAAAATTTGAACAACCTCTCTGTGTCATCCGCTCAATATGTGAGGACATTTTCCTATCGGGAAATAAAAATAAGATTGTAATAACACAAAATATTTCATAATTTACTGTTTGAATTTGAATTTATAAATAATTTGTAATATTGGAAAATATGAAACAAAATTTAAAAAAATCAATCTTAAAGAATGGTATAACTGTCCTTACCGAAACGGTCAAATCAACTCGTTCTGCGGCTGTGGGTATCTTCGTAAAGGTCGGAAGTCGTAATGAAAACAAAAAGATCATGGGAACTGCTCACTTTTTAGAACATATGGCTTTTAAAGGAACAAAAACACGCTCAGCAAGAGATATTGCAGAGGGAATTGAATCCACCGGTGGTTCTGTAAATGCTTTTACAAGTAAAGAAATAACCGGATATTATGCAAGGGTGCTGGACACAAATATTAAAAGTAGTATTGGAATATTAATTGACATTATTAAGAATTCTACTTATCCAAAAAACGAAATTGATAAAGAAAAAACTGTCGTAATTGAAGAATATAATGAATTTCTAGATTCACCAAATGAGGTTGCTTTTGATGGTTTCTGCAAACAAATGTATCCCGATCATCCACTGGGTTATAATATTTTAGGTAACAAGCAAACCATTAACTCATTCGAACAAAGCAAGATCAAAGAATTTGTAAATAAAAATTATACTCCTGAAAATATTATTGTTTCGTGTACCGGAAACATTTCTCATGCTGAATTCTTAAAATGTGTAAAAGAACAATTAAGTGATTATGACATTCCAAATAGAAATATACCAGAAGTTAAGTTGACAGATCCGGTAAAGAAAAAAATTGAAGAAAGTGCAAATATTTCACAAACACACTATTTTTTGGGACGGCGAGCATATTCATACAAAAATAAAGATCATTATACCTACAAAATATTAAATGCCTTGTTGTCGGCCGGTATGGGTTCAAGATTATTCCAAAACATTCGTGAAAAATATGGTTTCGTTTATAGCATTTATTCATTTGCCAATATGTATAAAGATACTGGAGTGTTTGGAATATATGTTGGAACGGATAAGAGCAGAATAGATGACATTAATGAATTGATCTGGAAAGAGTTTAATGAAATTAAAAATAATTCGATGTCAAGTTCGGAGTTGAATAAGATAAAAAAGCAATATGAAGGAGCTTTGGTCTTTGGTTTAGAAAGCATGTTGAGTAAAATGGAAAAGATGGTACGAACGAATATTCAGTTTGAAAAATTTATTGAAATCGATGAAATATTATCTTCTTTAGAAAAAGTTACCTTGTTAGATATTCAGACAATGGCAAATGAATTATTTCTCGAGAATAAGTTCTATTATTATTTACTGACACCGAATAAAAACTAAATTAACGGAAATGTTTTGAAAGAAATTCCAATATTGGTTTATCATAAAATCTCACCTCGGTTTGAGGCCGGGCTGACTACGATCAATCCTAAAAGCTTTAAAAAACAGATGCAATTCTTGAAACAAAAAGGATATGTTGGATGTAGTTTAAAAGATTATCATCAAGATCCACAAAAGAATAAATTCGTCATTACTTTTGATGATGCTTATGAAAACATCTATCAATATGCGTTGCCAACTTTAAAGGAACTGGGGTTTACTGCATCAATTTTCGTAATTGTAAATTTTATTGGAAAATATAACACTTGGGATGCAAATCTTTTTGGGATCAAATTTAAACATGCAAATCAATCTCAAATACAAGAAATGATAAATTCTAATTGGGAAATCTGTTCGCACTCACTTTCTCATAAAGCATTGATCAGCTTAACAAACAAACAGATAATTAATGAAATAAAAAAATCGAAAATTGAATTGGAGACGCTTTTTGATGTTAAAATTAACAGCTTCGGCTTTCCTTTTGGATATTATAATAAAAAGATCATAAAAACTTTAAAAGAATACGGTTATAAAAACGGTGTAGGTTTTACAAAAAATTTAAAAAATGAAATCCCGGTATACGGAAGAATGGGCGTATATAAATTAGTAGATGGAAAAAGAAATACATATTTTAAGATCAACAAACAACATCCACTAAATATTTTTGAAAAAGTTAAAGGAAAAATTATTCATTCAGGATCTTATCTTACTATTTTATATCAAAAAATATTGGGGAATCATTAAAATTTTGTTATTTACTTTATTGCTGTTTATTATCACCTAATAAAAATTCTCTTAACGGTACATAAGTCAAAATATTATTTATGTGTGTACTTTCAAACCAAACGATTTTGTTGACATTAAATTCCAATGGTTCAACTTGGAATGATTTAAACTTACCAATTAGATCTTTTTCTATTTTTCCCTTTATTCGTGCTTGAGTAATATGAGGTGATAATTTTCTACCACTCTCATCGTAAGAATATTTTGTAAAATAGCTGTTCAAAAAATAAAAAACCTGTTTCATTTGTCTGGGAATTTCTTTCATTCCCGTCCACAAAACTCTTGGTTTGCCCTTTGATGGGAAATATCCATTATAACTTAGTTGCAATTTGAAATTTGTAAATTCTTTAAACCGATTGATTAATTCTTTATTTGTTTTATCTAATAGTTCCCTATCCGTTTTACCCAAAAATTTCATTGTAATGTGCATATTATCAGGGTTTACCCATTTTATCGGCACATCATATTTGGAGAAATTGCTTTGTATTCGAAACATTTCGAATATGATCTGGTCCGGTAATGGTATTGCAAAAAAAGTTCTAATTGTTTTCATGGTCAATAAATTTACTGAAATCTATTCTATTAATTTTCTTTCTTAGAAAGTAATACAACGTTTCTTTTTCATATAATAATCGTCCAATAAGTATGTCCCGATGAGTATTAAATTTATTTGCAAAATAATCAATTTTTTGTAAAATGTTTTTAGTTTTATTATTTATTTGTTTTTTTAATTCATTGTATTGCTTATCATTTAATAAATGTTTTTTGGCGAATTCATCCGCCTCTTTCTCTTTTATGTTTTTTGTAACAGGGTTTTTAGTATTTTCAAGAAAAATATTTTTTTTATTACCATGCAAAATTATATGACCAATTTCATGAAAAAGTGAAAACCAAAACATATCATATCTTTTATATCTATCTGAAATTTGAATAATTGGATTATTATCTATCCATCTAACAACTCCATTAATGGCAGTTTGTGGTAAAAGTGGCGTGAAAATAATTTTTACTCCGGCATTCTTGCAAATTGATTGTATTTCGCTAAATAAATTATTAGTATTTAATAACATTATTCGTTTTAGATTAGGCAATATACTCATAAGATTTTTTTTATTATACTTCGGTATTTGTATTTTTCTTGCAGTTTTTTCACCTTTTTCCAACCAGGCAGATAAAGCATAAGGATTTTTTTGGTGTTTTAATGAAAGTCGAAAATATACCGGTAATTTTCCCTTTAAATAAATTTTTTCCCAAGAACTCGCCTTTGAGATATTGAAAAAATTAAATAACTCTTCTGTTTTTTCGTTAATTTTTCTCGTTTTTTTAATCCACCCAAATTTTGCCATTTTTGCATAAGGAAATTTCCTAGTCCATTGTTCTGCTTTGGAAATATTAACTTTATGATTTAGTTTAGCAATTTTTTCATCATAATTTGCTTGTCTTTTTAACCAAAAATTTGCCGGTATTTTTAACACTTTTTCAAATTGTACTGCCATTTCCGGCGTAATTGAACTTTTGCAATTTCTAACTTCTGAAATAGTTTTTATTGGTTTGCCTGTTCGTATTGCAAATTCTTTTGAAGCCATGTGAATTTCCCCTAATTTTTCGCTTAGAGTTTCACCGGGATGAATTGCATAGTCAGGATCAAATGTATTATATATAGTCATAAGCATCTCTTTATTAATGATAGTCAGTTATTTCAAGAATTTTAATTTTGGTGACTTTAGAATAAATTATATTGCCATTATGGTCTGTTGGAATTGGATCATTGTTTGGTTCAAATATTAATCTGAAAGGATGTTTTAAATCACAAGCAAATTTATTGCTTTTATCACCTTTTAATTTATGATATCTTCCCGGAAGTATCATTAGGATTTCTAAATTATTTGCGGCATTGATGTCATATAATCTCATCATAATTTTTTGGGTGCTTTTTCCATAATGTTTTTTTATTAATTTTTTACTATTCAATATTTTCGCAAGTTTTTTCGTCTTAAATTTTATTTCCATTGTAATATAATTTATATTATTGTTAATAGCAAGTGTTAATAATTATTTTTTATTTTTAACAACTCCAATCTCAAAATATTCAATGCACTTTGAGCAAAATATTTTTTATTCAATTTTCTTTCTCTATTAAAAATAATTTTGTTTGCATAGGTTTTGTCCTTTGTAGAGATTCCTATCCAAACTAATCCTACCGGTTTTGTTTTGGTTCCACCATCAGGTCCCGCTATTCCAGTTATCGCCAATGCAATATCCGTATCTGAAATTTCTCGCATTCCTTTAGCCATTTCCAGTACGGTTTCTTCGCTGACCGCTCCGTATTTTTTCAATGTGGATAATTTCACTTTTAGATATTTTCTTTTTGCGGCGTTACTATAAACGATTACCCCCTCTTTAAAATATTTTGATGATCCGGAATTTTGTGTTATTCTGTGAGAAATTAATCCACCGGTACAGGATTCTGCTATGGAAATTGTCAAATTATTTTTTTTCAATATTTTAGCAATAATTTTTGTAATATCTTCATCCTTCAATGAATATACATAATTACCCAAGATATTTAATAATTTATTTTTTGATTGTAATAGGTCATTATTACCATCAATAATTTTTTGGCCAATTCTGATCTTAACACCTTCGATAGACGGATAATAAGCTAATTTCACAGATGGATATTTTTCAAATATAAACTCTATTTTTCTTATCAATTCCGCTTCTGATATTCCCGTTGTGCTGATTGTAAATTCCTTATAATCAATTTTCATCTCTTTTTGCAATTTAGGCAAAATGCTATTTTCCATAATAAATTTCATTTCAAAGGGAACGCCTGGCATTAAATAGTAATTTTGTTTTTTCTTCACGAAATGCATACCTTTTGCACTTCCTTTTCGGTTTGGTAAAATGTCCGCATTATTTGGATAATATGCCTGATCATCTATCGTACAGGGAAATTCTTTTTCGGCTTTTTTAAAATAATTTTTCGATTCATTCAATATATTTTGATGAAATACCAATTTCCCGCCAAAGTATTTTGTAACTACTTTTTTCGTAATATCGTCTCTAGTTGGACCTAACCCACCGGTAATGAAAATATAATTTGTATCATTTTGTATTTGATCTAAAACACGAATAATACTTTTTTCTTCATCTGCTATAGTATGATGAGCAATTGTCTTTATACCAATTGTTCGCAGTTCGTTACTTATCCAATGAGAATTCGTGTTTAATGTATGAGCAGCTAAAATCTCATCACCAATAGCAATAATTTCTGCTGTTTTTCCCAATTGAAAATTCCTCTTTTATATGAAGAATAGATATATTTTATGTATCAAATAATTTATTAAAAGCGCAAAAATACCCGCCATTACATCGTCCAGCATAACCCCCCAACCATTTTTGAAATTTTGGGTTTTGTCAATGATCCAAGGTTTCCAAATATCAAATATTCTAAAAAGAATAAATCCAATAATGATAACACTAACCAATCTTGGTAAAGCAAAAACCGCTATCCACATTCCAAGAACTTCATCAATAACAATGTGCCCCGGATCTTCAACATTTAATATTTTTTCTAAATATGCACTCGTAAATTTTCCAATGATCAATAAAAGAATTATTATTATACCCTGCAACCAAATTGAAATGTCCGAAAAAACAAAGATCAATACCGCAGCCAACACACTTGCAAATGTTCCGGGTGCTTTTGGAAAATAGCCGACATAGAAAAAAGTTGCAAAAAAGCGACTTATTTCTAATTTTGATCTGTTCAAAAAAGTTTT
>LSCC01000054.1 GCA_001577215.1 Fidelibacterota bacterium TCS52 | reverse complement strand
GGAAATAATATTGTTATCGGAGTCCGATAGCATAATTCCATCACCATCCCAACGGCCGTCATTAGCATTCATTGTATTGGATATAAATGTGTTATTTGAGGACGAGTGTACAAATATTCCAAATTCATTGTGAGTCACGGTATTGGAATCCAGATTGTTGCCTGAACAATTTTCTAAACGAATTCCATCACTCATATTGCTGTCCGCAGTGTTGCCGTTTAGGGTGTTGTTGTTTGAAGAAGAAACTAAATAAATACCATTAGAAGCAGTATTACTATTTGCTGTATTGCCGGTAAGATTGTTATCCGAAGATGCTACCAGAAGAAATCCATTATTTCCATTTCCAGTTGCCGTGTTGTTGTTAAGAGTATTGCTATTTGAAGAAGGCACAAGACGAATTCCATCAAAACTATTATTGTTGGCCGTGTTGCTGTTTAAAGTATTGCTCGACGAAGAAGATAAAGAAATTCCATCCCCGCTATTATTACTTGCTATATTGGCGGTTAAGGTGTCTTCACTCGATGTATTCATGTAGATACCCACACCGTTGTTGTAGCTGGCGGTATTGTTGTTGATAGTACAGTTACCGGAAGATTTCAGGTAGATGCCATTATTGTTATTATGAGTATTGTCCCAACCACAGCGGTTATCTTCAATGATGCAATTATCGACAGAGCTAAGATATATTCCAGCATTGCCGAGTTCGGTGGCGCCGTAGATGGAAAATCCATCAATAGTTACATTATCATCCGTCACTTCAAAAACATGGTTGCTTATGCTTGTCGCCACAACCATTGTTGTGCTATATCCATTCTCGGATTGAATAATTAATTGTTTGTTTACAACTACATTTTCGGTATATGTTCCATCGTGAACAATAATTGTATCTCCATCGCTTGCAGCAACAATTGCAGCAGAAATAGTAGAATAAGTTTGACCAGATCCAACATGAAACTCTGCCGCGCTTATCTGTACAGGGAAGACAAACCAAGTCAGAGTCAACATAAGCGAAAGAATTACAAACGTAAAAGACATATTAGTTCGGTTAATCATTTTTTTCTCCTTTTTCTTTTCCGAAAAATTCAATTATTTTATCATTATTATCAACAAATTGATATTTTTTATTTTTTGTTAAGTTAATAACAATCTGTTTTAGTATTTTTCCCGTGAGTCTTATAAGTTGTTTAAATTCTTGTGTTATGAAATTATATTTATTAAAAGTTGCTCTTGATAAATCCATTTTTCACCAATTTTATATATAACCTGTTTATTTTATTAAATATTTATTTATTATACAAGGAAAATATCAAGAAGGTGTTAATTAGTTATTTAGTTAATTGGTTAAGTAGTTGAGTGGTTGAAAATTTCCTATCCACAATAGGCGGGAATACTTTATACTTCCTGCCCGCAGCAGGCGTAGAAACTTGATATTTGAGAATTCCGTGTTGGATATTCATTATTGATCAGAATGGTGAGGGTTGCAACTTTGTGTTAATATAATTTGAACATCCAATAATCAACACTGAATTTTGAATGATAAATCTAAATAAGGATCTAATAGAGATTGAGAAATTTTTCTTCCGTTCTCCATTTTCCGTTATCCCTTTTCCATATAAAAAAACTCCTAAAGCCATTTACAACTTTAAGAGTCTGTTTTGCAAGCATTTCCGATTATTGTGGGTAAAAAACAACAAACATTATTTATGTATTTGTGACAATTTTCTTTAATTTTTAAATTATTCCTTCTATATCTTCTAAAAATAAGTTATTTTAAGATGAAATAAAAAAATAGGAACAATTACTAAATCAAAAATATATAATTAAATATGAATAAAATCAGTAAATTTTTAAAAACTCATCGTAAATTTCTAAATAATTTTAAAATATTACCGCTAATTATTATTTTATTTTCATCAAATTCACTATTTGGAAAACAAAATATCAAAATAGATCATTTAAACGATCATAATTATAAATTGACTGTTGATATTGGAAAAATTGATATAAAAAATATCAATGTAGATGGGAAAAAAATATTTTATTACGATTTTGCTGATGGAAGTAAGTATGTTCAAAAAGAAAATTATGCAGTTAATAAAATAATGTTACCTATAGCATTATTAAATTCAAATAAACCAAAAGTTTCATATAAAATTATTGACACAAAAAATATTGATAATAGTAAAATTACTTCCAAAGATCTTTCTCAAAAAGATGAAATACTTGAAGTTAAAGAACCATCGAAATTCAGAAATATGAATTTTACATATCTAATAATAAATCCGCTATTATCGAATAAAAGTTATATTAGCAAAATTGAATTGTATATTAAGATCGAAGGCAGATCAGAGAAAATTCACGCTTCCCAAAAGGATATTGAAAAATTTAAAGATCTATTTATCAATAATAAAATATTAGATAAAATTGACTATTCAATACCGGAAAAATTACTAAAAAAACCATCAATTACCTATGAAGCAGGCCAATGGTTAGAAATAAACATTACTGAAAAAGGAATTTATAAAATTAGAGGTAAAGATATTATTGACGCCGGAATTCCTGAAGAGAATTATTCCAGCAATGAATTAAAATTATACGCAAGTTCGACTTTTGGTAGACCTTTTAATTCAACAATCCCAGATACATTGGATAATCTTGTTGAAATTCCAATGCTTTTTATTGAAGGTAGCAATACAGATAATGACGCATTTATTTTTTATGCGACAGGACCAAGCGGTTGGGAATTTAATGATAATTCTTCATACATAAATATCAGGTACGTTACAAATCCTTATGAAACTGTCAACCACTTTTGGCTACTAATTCCTACAAACAGCACAACTTCCGGATTGAGAATAAAACAAATGGACAACTCGGAAGGAACAGATTACACTGAAATTGGTCATTATTGGAAGCGAATTCATTATGAAAAAGATAAGGCAAATGAAGCAGAAGGCGGAGTTCATTGGTATGGCGATTCTTTTAATGGACCTTCAAGCTCACAAAGCTACACTTTCAATTTTGGCAATCGCTACATTTCATCTGGTTTGAATAGCTTAATAAGATTCGCTTGTGCCGGTGCAACTGGTGGTGGAAGTACATCCAATATACATACATTTAATTTTAATATTAATGATAATAATATTGGTAATAATACAGTTACAAATTTTTACAGAGAAATCAATAACTATTACTTTAATACAGATATGTTATCCGATAACTCGCAAGTAAAAATTGATTATTCGTCAAATTTGGAAAATTGTAAGGCATTTTTAGATTATATTGATATTATTTATCCGGCAAATTTAACAGCAGAAAATAATTTTCTAAATATTTGGCAACAACCTGAAAATGAAGATATCGTATTTAATGTAGACGGATTTCAGACAACTCCACTATATATTTTTAAAACTTCTAATCCTTTTGAACCTAAATATTTTGTGGAAAATAATAATAATTTTTCAATTTATCAACCGGTGACAGATATTTCTAATGAATATTTGATCTTAGATGAATCACAATTCAAAGAGCCGAATGAGATAAAATTAGCAGAAAACTTTGATCCTAACGATTCACAAAATTATTCGGAACAAATTGATTTTATCATTATTACTCCAGCAGAATTTGAGAATGAAGCGGAGCGATTAGCTGCTTTTAAAGAGAACCGATTAGATAATCAATTAAGTACAAAAGTGATAAAAATAGATGACATTTATGATCAATATAGCGGTGGCAATAAGGATCCTTATGCTATTAGAAATTTTCTGAACAAAATGTATACGGAATCTCCTTCCCCTAAACCATATTATGTACTACTCTTTGGAGATGGAACTTATGACTACAAAAATATCTCCGGAAATGCTAAAAATTTCATTCCTCAATTTGAAAAACCGGAAAGTAACGGCAACTATAATTCGATACAAAATTATAATACAGATGATGCTTTTGTAAGAATTGATAATAATAATATTCCCGATCTAGCAATAGGACGATTACCGATCAACAGTATTGAAGAAGCAGAAGCAGCTGTTAATAAAATAATCTCTTATGAAAGAAATTCGAAACCCGGATTATGGCAAATAAAAACAACTTTAATAGCCGATGATCCCGCAAGACCAAATGATAATGAACCATTTCATATTACGGATACCGAAAATTATTTAGTGCCAAATTTACCGAAATCTTCATTATTAAATAAAATATACTTAACAGAATATCCTGAAAAACCAAATGAAATTACGGGTTTTACAACTAGAGAAGGTGCAAATAAAGCTATACATTCTGCATTTTCTGACGGAACAATTTTATTAAGTTTTGTTGGTCACGGTTCACCAACTGTTTGGACACAGGAGAAAGTTTTCGTAAAAGATGACATTTATAGAATGGAAACTAATGGACATCTTCCACTAATAACGGCTGCTACTTGTAGTTGGTCTCATTCGGATAAAATAAATTTTCAAAGTATGGGTGAGGAAATTATGCTTTTAGAAAATAATGGAGCAATTGCAACAATTTCACCAACGAGAGCCGCTTATCCTACTCCTAATATAAATTTTGTCAAATATTTTTATAGAAATTTATTTCCTAATACACCAAACAGTTCTGAAAATAATTCTATTGGTGATGCATATTTACAAGCAAAGATTTCAACTTATGGCAGTAATAATAAAAAATTTATGCTACTCGGTGATCCTACTATTTATTTGAATTTCCCTAATAATTCCGGAGAAATCAATTACATTAGTTCTGATACATTGAAGGCACTTGAAGTTATCAATTTTAAAGGCGAAGTATTCAAATCCGACAGCACAACATTCAACGAAATTGATTTTAAAGGGCTTGTAAATGTTTTTGATAATCAAAGAAGTGTAACTCGTGAATATATTGATGGAAATGGTAGAATCAGAAATATTAGTTATAAACTTCCGGGAAATAAATTATTTAGTGGAGAAATATCATTTTCCAATAATACACTTAATAACGAATTCATAATTCCTAAAGATATTTCTTATACCGGAGACGATGGAATTCTTCAAATTATGTATTATAATGAAGATAATTCAGTTGAAGGGACATTATTTAAGGACAATCTGATAATTCAAGGATATAGCGATAGTGTTTCAAATGATTTTAGTGGGCCAACAATTTCAATAAAAATTGGTAATAATGATTTGGTTTCAGGTGATGTTGTTGCAGATTCTTCTGTTATGGAAATAGATCTTTATGACGAAAATGGAATTAATATTACAAATTCAGTAGGACATTCAATTACATTGAATATTGACGATTCAGAAAATGATATTGATCTAACAGATTATTTTCAATATTTACCAAATTCATACCAAAATGGAAAAATACAATTTCCGATCAATAAATATTTTGAATCGGGAAGGCATAATTTTAAAATTGGCGTCTTTGATAATGTAAATAATTTCAACTCTTTTGAAAGTGAAGTCAAAGTTATAGAACAAAATTCTTCAGTATTAGAACAAATAGTAAATTATCCAAATCCATTTCATAATGAAACTGATTTTACCTTTTATTCATCTTATGAAGGGCTTGGAGAAATAATAATTTATACGATCAGCGGTAAGCAAATTTATAAAATGCAAAATCTAGATTTTCAAATGGGATACAACTCACTCCATTGGAATGGCAGGGATAAATATGATCAAAAATTAGCGGCCGGAGTATATTTTTATAAAGTTAAGCTGAATGTAAATAACGAAAATTTTGAAAAAATAGAAAAGCTTGTAATTATTCCATAACAAC
>LSCC01000053.1 GCA_001577215.1 Fidelibacterota bacterium TCS52 | reverse complement strand
TTCTCCTAATATTTTTTTATGAATATGTAAAAATTTATGAATTAATTCATAACTTTGTTACAGCATTAAAATTACATACTTTCTGACAATTTCCGCAAAGAATACACTCGTCTTTTTTCCATTCGGGAATCATTTTAAATTTGTTTTCACTTTTTATTAACTTTCCGCTAATAAACAAACCTGAATTTGGCTCTTCTACATCTAAATCAATTAAAATTGTTCGTTTTGTTTCTGATAAAAATGATGACAAATTAGTTGACAAAGTGGTTTTGCCTGTTCCACCTTTTCCACTTGCTATCGCAATCTTCATTATATCTTCTTATTTAATGATCACAGAGATTATCTTTTGAATCTAATTCGTTAGAAATATAAGATTCTACAAGTCCTTTAAGATCATTTGATTGTAATCCTATTATTACTTCAATATTATTTTGTTGAAAAAGTTGTTGAGCTTTTACTCCCATACCACCAGCAATGATTGTATCGCAACCATGATTTCTTAGAAAAGCCGGGTGCGAACCGGGTTCATGTGGTGGGGGAGATACAAAGTCTTCTTTTTCTATTTTATCATTTTTCACTTCATAAATTGCGAATTTCTCACAATGTCCGAAATGTTGACTTAAAGTACCATTTGTAGTTGGAATTGCTATCTTTCTGTTCATTTTATTCCTTTTTTATTCTCCAAAAATTATTGAAAACCAAAAACTATATTCGACAATTATTCGTGTTTGAATTAGCTTTTTAAGTTAAATTAAATTGATGAAATTAATTAATTATCTTAATTTCTGATGTTAATTCCATTACTTTTTTATATGTTGCTGAAACACCACAATATCTATCCTCTGAAAGTGCAACAGCTTTTTTTAATTTATCCATTGGTAAATTTTTACCTTTGAATTCATAAATTACATGCATTTTGTGATAGTGTTTTGGATGTTCCTCGGTTAATTCACCCTCAACTTTAACATGAAAATCTTCAACATCAACTCTCATTTTTTTTAAAATAGAAATTACATCCATTCCAGTACATCCACCGAGAGCTATTAACATAAATGGTTTCGGAGGCGGACCTTTATCCTCACCTCCGACTTTTTTGTTTGCATCTAAAACAATTTTGTGACCATTTAAAAATGTCTTGAAAGACATCTTTTTGTTCCAAGCAACATCAATTGATGTTTTACTCATTTGATTATTCGCTTATTATTCGTGTGAGATTGCTTCGGTGGGACAAGTTTCTTCCGCTGAAATTGCATCATCTTCAAGATCTGCTGGGACAGGGTCTTTAATTACATGTGCTAATGCATCATCTTGCATCTCAAATACTTCATCACATACACTCTCGCATACTCCACAACCGGTGCATAATTCTTCATCAATTTTAAATTTCATCATTTCCTCCTTTTTTTACTCTTCTATAATTAATTTATCCATATTCATTATTCAATTTACCTTATTTTCAATTCCCAAACAACACTTAAAGTTAATCATTTTTATATCATTTTCCAATATTTTTATATTCAGTATCAATAATTTCTTTTTTGTCAATTTGATTACGTTTATTTTCTGCTTTGTCTTTAATTTGCTTAGTAGGAAAAACCTGTTTAAATAATTTTTTTATTTTACTATTATTACTTATGAGATCTTTAATAACTGTACCTGTAATCGCAGTGAAAATTGTTCCGATTACAGAATTTCTACCTCTATGACTTTTATCTCTTGCATTTCTATATTTAAATCTGCCTTGATGTCTATCATCATTCATTTTTCATCTCCTATTAAAAAAATGATAAGCGACAATAGTAATGTCGCCTATCTTTGATGAATTACTCATCTTTTTTCTTCAATTCTGACAGGCGTTCTTCTGTGGCTTTAATTTGTTCTTTGAGTGTTTTAATTTCCGATTCGAGAAATTTTTCTTCGTCTTTTTTAGAGTATTGTGGAGCAGTATAATTTGGATTTTGCACAAATTCTGGATTTCTAAATCCACGACCATAATTGCCAAAACCTCTTCCATATCCACGGCCATAACTACGACCATATCCTCGTCCAAAGCCAAATCCACTACCTCCTCGTGGTGCACCTTTTGTAAATCCAGGACTTTCGTAACCATTACAGTATCCTAATCCTCTGCCTGTCATTGGCCCCATTTCGTCAGGACCTTGTCTGTTACCTCTTGCCATAATTTACCTCCTTTATTTTTATTAATAATTTTATTGTTAAATTTATTTTTAAACCTCAACCTCAATCTTAACCTCAATTTCTGCCTCTATTCCTACAACATTCACCATGTCCAAATCCTTTAGCAAGATCTACCAAATTTTCTGAACCACAGGATGGACACTTTGTAATTTCATTTTCAAAATTTTCGTTAAACATATAACCACATGAATAACATTTTATAATATTCTCACGAAAGTGAATATTTCCTCCGGTTATTTGTAAAATTTTACCTTCAATAATAAATTCTGCTATTTTTTTATGAGCATTTTTTATTAATCTCGTAAATGTCGAACGAGATATTTCCATTTTTTCTGCAGCTTCTAAATGATCATAACCAAAATAATCAGTTAAACGAATTGCTTCATACTCATCAATTGTTAAAGATATTTTATTTAAAATATTGCTTTTTACTCCAACCGGTTTAAAATCTGTAAAAACAGGTGGTCTAAAAATGATTCGATTTTTTTTATGTCGTGGCATTTTACTCCTTTCTCTCAATTATTTATCAATATAATGAACATAAGTGCAAAATGCAAATAATATTTTATATTTTTTATACAAATTATTCAAATATTTAAAATAAATTTAAATAAAACATATTATGCTATAATTAAATAGTTTTGCGAATGAAATTTAATCTAATAAATATTTTACAGAACAAACTTATTCAATAAAAAAAGAATTCTCCAAATATTTTTTATTATTGGCATAAACAAAAATACAACTACCATTTTTTATTACATCAATTATTTCATCTTTAATATTCATTGGTAATGCCGGACAGCCCCAACTTCTACCCAATCTGTTATTTTCTGCAATAAATTTTTTACTTACATAATTTGCACCATGAATTACAATATCTCTTTTTCGTGCTTTGTGGTTTATTCCTTTTTCAATTCCATCAATGCGAATAGAATATCCGTGATTTCCTGAATATGTTTCACCTGTTTTGAAAAATCCTAAACTACTTTGTTTTGAATTATTAATATTTGAGAAATCTACTGCAATATTTTCACCTGTATTTTTTCCGTGAGCTACTAAAGTATTAAATAACAATTTTCGTTTATTAATATCGATTACATAAAATCTCTTTTCTGTTGAAGGTTGCGAAAAATCAATAATTGTAATGATATTAGCATTATTTAATTCGATATATTTTTGTCCGATCATTGCTTTACGAAAAATATCATATTTTAAATTTTTAGAATTAAGTTCACAATCGTCGTATATTTTTCTCACTAATTGATTAAATTGTTTTGAAGTTTTTGGAACGTTTACTTTTCTATATTTTATTGTCGAACAGCTAATCATTAAACCCGTTAGTATCAAAAATATTGGAAATTTTATCGTTTTTTTCATTTGTATAATCTCTCTATTTATTTCTATTGAAATATAATAAAATTATTTAAATTAAGTTATATAAAAATTAGGAGGAATAAATAAAAATATGCAAGAAAAAATAAAAATTAAACCAATTGGAATAATTCATTCACCATTTAAAAAAATGAAAGGAACTCCAATTCAGTCATCAATTACCAAAGAAGCTAAAGGTACTATAGAAATATTTCCGGAATTTACAGATGGATTGAAAGATCTAGAAGGATTTTCTCATATTCAATTGTTGTTTTATTTTCACTTATCTAAAAAATTTAAATTAAAAGTTAAACCATATATGGATGATCAATTCCGTGGTGTTTTTGCAACTCGTGCTCCATCTCGACCAAATTCAATTGGATTATCTATTGTTGAACTGATAAAAATTGATGGGAATATTCTTCATATAAAAAATATGGATATGATCGAAGGAACACCATTACTTGACATCAAACCTTTTGTGTCAAAATTTGATGATGCAAAAGTTGAAAAAATCGGTTGGTTGGAAAATAAAATACATAAATTGAA
>LSCC01000052.1 GCA_001577215.1 Fidelibacterota bacterium TCS52 | reverse complement strand
TTTTTTAATCTACATACTTTTATATACTGCAATTTAATGTCCATAAGTAATAATGGATCTTTAGATATTTTTTTGGCCTTTTCCAATTTTTGTAAAGCATCTTTTAGAATATTTTTATTAGTATAAGTAACCGCTAAATTATAAAGCATTTGACTCTTTGCTACCCTATCTTTAGTATTGATTATTGCTTGATTAAAATATGAAAACGCTTTCTCATCCTCCCCCTCTTCCAAAGCTAAATATCCAGCTAAACTCATTGCATCACTAAAATATTTTTGATTCTTTTTATCCTTAATAAATCGCTCCAACAATGAAAATGCCATATCTTTTTTGTTTTGTCTAAAATAACATTTGGCTATCCACAATTGAGCTTCGGAAAAATATTCACTTCGTGGATAATTTAAGATTAATTCCGATAATTTTTTACGAGCAATTAAATATTTGCCTAATTGGAAATTGCATACCCCGTAATAATACATCGCATCATCAACATACTTTGATTTGGGGAATTTCATTATTACTTTTTGAGCTTTTGCAGCCGCTTCATTTAAACTTTTTACCGTTTTTGAAGACAGGGAGCTTTTCTTTTCCTCTTTTCCGTATGCCGTTTGAGATTCGTTAAATAATTGTTTTGCATTATAAAATGTATTGAAATAGGCACATCCTGACAACATCATTATCAATATGAACAAAATAATACCAAATTGTATCTGCCTATTATTTTTCATTTTAAAGCCATTGGCTTTTTTGTATTTATTTATAGTATCTTTCAAGTTTTTCGTTTCCCATTTTATAAATTATATTTTAAATAACATCATTTAAATTTAATAAATTATTTTTGAAATATTCACTCAATAATTATTTTTCCATTTATCATTACACTAACGATATCTTTTTGTTTTTTTAAAGGATTGCTTGAAAAAAACAATATATTCGCTCTTTTCCCAACCTTGATCTCACCATAATGTTCATTTATACGGAAATATTTGGCAGGTATACTTGTCATTACATCAAGAAATTGTTCTTTGTCACTTTGTTTTTTAATTGTTGGCAAAATAGAATTCCAACCGGAATAACTTTTCAATATAGGAGTATATTTATCTCTTTCAGCTCTTGTTGTTTGGTTTAAATAATTTGTATATTCTCTTGCATTCTGAAACAATATTGCCGATATTAAATAGCTACTTGTACTTGAATCGGGAATATCAGCAAATAATTCATGTGTAACAATATAATTTATATTAAATCGTGAAATTTTCTTTAACAAGTTTTTTGCTTGTTTTTTTTCGTCAATTATTAAATATATTGGCATTTCTTTAAATAGATTTTTTAACAATAAATTATTCATTTTGTAATTAATAAAATGTTGGGTATTGACAGAATCGGCATAATCATTAATTAAAAATTCACCATAACTATTAACGCTATTATCAATAGACAAAAGTGCAAATGGATTAAATTTATTAATTGTAATACCAATCGGGGAAATAGAAACGTCTAATTTGGGATAAATTTTAAGTGTAGAAATTTGATCTATGTTGTTAAGTGAATAACATAAATAAGTGCAAATACCAAATTCAGCATGTTTTATTTTTTGAGAATAATTATAATTAATTTTATCAATTTCTATAAATTCTACTTTATCAAATGATTTATCAATATTTATATTCTTTAAGGGAAAAACCAACCCTGGTAAAGCCGTCATTGTTGAGAGATCTAAAAAATTCCCATATTTAGGCAAGGAATCATAATTTGTAACTTCCTTAATAAGACCATTATCAATCTTGATCTTTATACTATCTTGCCAAATTCCATCGCCTAAATATGCTTCTTTTAAAAATACCGAGGTCGGCTGTGTAAACCCTATTGAGAAAACAGTTAATAATACTAAACCTATTATTTTTGATTTATTTAACATTTCTATTTGGTATTAATATTTAAGCAAATTATTTTTCCATCAAATCCCGAAAGTATTATATCACCCTGTTCTGTTGTTACGGGTGTGTTTAACAGTCCAACACTTATTTTTTCTTTCCATATCAATTCCCCGTTTTCGGATGACACGGAATACAAAAACCCTTTTTGTGTTGTAAAATATATTTTGCCGTTTTGTTCAACCGCATAAGATGGGTTTATGTCATACCCATATTTTAAATCAGATTTCCACTTAATTTTTAAGTTATTGGAAATTGTAGAAACGGCAATTAAAGTGTCTTGCATTGTTTTTATGTAAATCTTTCTGCTCTTCTCTGACAATCCTATACTTTCTCTCCCTGTGAACGAGTTTGTACGCCAAATTGTTTCACCATTATTTACATTTATTGCTGTTGTAAACCTATCCGGAGCAACTATAAAAACCTTATTATATGTACCTATTGGATTACAAACTGCAGGCGAAAATAATTGGCCTTTAATACCTTCCGACCATTTCCAAACTAATTTTCCATCTGAAATATTTAGTGCATAAATTGTTTCGTCCCATGCACCAAAAATAACCTTATCTTTATACAACAACGGTGTGCTTTCAATAAATCCTTTAACTCCCGAATATTCCCATTTTAACTTGCCCTCACTTAAATTAATTGCTCTAAATTTTTTATCGCTACCACCAACAAATATTGTATTTTTAAAAACTACAGGTGATGTAACTATAGCTGCATCGGTTTTATATTTCCAATTCAATTCACCATTTTGGATATTTAAACAATAAATATATGAATCAGCTGAAGTAACAATTACACTATTGCGATAAATATCCGGAGTTGTATAAATACCTGCATTTGTGTGAAATTGCCAGACCAATTTTCCGTCTAATAGTGAAATAGCAGTAACATCACCGGAACTGTTACCAAAAATGACCATATTGTTATCAACTTTTACAGGTGCGGCTACCAAATATTTTGAATCATAAATCCATTTTTTATTAAAATTAGCATTGTTGTCAATTGATAAATCCGGCTTAGTAAATTGAATTTTTTTATCCAAATGTTTGTTTCCAACAGGCAATGAATGCCATTTTTTTAGTCTATCATTATTAACAATTTTATTGTAGAATTTCGCAGAGTCCGAATCTATTTTTACAATATTATATCCACCATATTTTTCGCTTTTACTTAATGTTGATCTACTCATTACGCCCGGAATTCCATTAAAATCATATTTTCTATTCCCATGTCCATGCCCATGCAAAATAAATTGAACATTATACTCTTTAACAATGTTTAAAAATTGAAAATAATTAGAGACCGATTCATTAATTGGATAATGTGTAATAAAAATTATTGGTTGAGATTTGTCATTGAGATTTTTTAATTCCAATTTTAACCATCGTAGATCTTCCGGTGAGATAAATCCAGGTGCCATTCTCATGACGGGTCCTTGATGAAAACCAATAAAGCGAAATCCTTGATTTTCAAAATTAAATTTATCTTTTTCCCATATCTTTTTAAATTTTGTGCATCCAGTGGCAGACCATTTTGTATCGTGGTTTCCCGGTATAATATGATATTTAACATTTAATTCATCTAAAATTACTCTTGCAGTATCTAAATTATTATCAATATCCATTTCAGAAATATCACCGGATATAACAACAAAATCTATATCAGACAATGAATTTACATCTTTTACGGCTATAGTCAAATCATGTGCAGCTCCACTAGGTCCAATATGCGTATCAGTAAACCATGCAAATTTAATATCATTACCATTTACAGTTAGCGTAACAATGAAAATCAATAAAATTGTTATTATAATATTTTTAAACTTTTCCATATAACACTCCAAGTTCATATCATATTATCGTTTTAAATAATATAAAAAAAATATTAGCAAATTAAAACAGATAATATGATTACTTTCTGTTTAATCAAGAATATGTTTACCGCTTATGTTTAAAAAATAATACGTTAATTAAATTATAAACATTAAAATTATTTTTTCTGGAATGAGCAATAAACCATAAGTTTATAACATATAATTTGTTTTTATAATAAAATTCTAATTCTGTATTGTGTTTTAATTAAAATAAATAAGAAATATCTAAATTAATGTTTAGAAATTCCTGAGTATCTCCGGTTCCAAAATCATTTAATATAGAAATCCCACCAAATTTCATTGTAAAATAAAAGCTATCTGAAAACTTATAACCCGATTTAATCACTCCTTTTACACCAAAATCATTTGCAGTTTTTGTATCATTAAATTTTTCATCTAATTGTTGTAAATAAATTCCTGCTCCAATTTCATAGCCTAAAATAGCATTTGTTTCCTGATTGATATCCGCATCAATAATAAAATTTGCCATATAAGTCGTCAAATCTGAACGCGAATTTCCTTTAGTTAAATAAGCTCCTCCCTCAATTCCCAAATGGTGCTTAAATCCTAAAAAATTAAAAATGTCGGGAATCTTTAACTGCACAGAACCACCGTAACCATTATAATATGCATCTTCTATGTTTTGACCAAAGGGAATTAAAAAACCACCCGAAACCGACATCATAAATAAACTTGATTTCTTCTCTTTTGTTATAAGCTGGTCCTCGAATTCGTCACTTTTTCCCTCAGTCATTTCCTTTAATAATTGATCAAAATTATCTTCTTCTTCTTTTTCTTTATCCTGTGCATTAATATTAATTACTGAAATCAAAAGGATTGCTACGGTAATAAATATTATTTTTTTCTGTTTCATAATAAATACTCCTCAATTTTTATTAATTTAAATCAAATTTATCATTTTTGCAATATTATTTTAAATTTTCTTTAATATATCTTATTTAAATATTATTTTATTATATGAAAAATAAAACAAAT
>LSCC01000051.1 GCA_001577215.1 Fidelibacterota bacterium TCS52 | reverse complement strand
AAAACACCTACAAAAGAAGAATTAAAAGATTATAAAAGATTCGAAATTACAAAAAATGGTATTTCACCAATTACATATCCGGGTATAGAAGGAGGAGAGCATCAAACTGCAGGTATTGAACACGATGAATATGGTTACCCATCTTCTGATGTAGATGTACACAAAAAAATGACTATAAAAAGATATTCAAAATATAATGCAATAAAAGAAGAATTTAGTTTTGAAAGGTTTTATGGACCAGATGATGCGGAAATTGGAATTATTGCCTGGGGCTCAACAAAAGGAGCCGTTAAAGAAGCCGTTAAAAAAGCGAATGAAAAAGGAGTGAAGATTCAAGCGTTGATACCACAAATAATTTATCCATTTTTATTAAAACCATTTAAAAAATTCTTACAAAATAAAAAGAAAGTTATTATAGTTGAAATGGCTTACTCCGGCCCATTTGAAAGATACTTAAGAGGGTTTATTAATTTTGGTAAATATGGAGTAACCACTTTCCCATATCGTTTACCTGGCGGCGCACCATTTACTGTTGAAGAAATACTAAACAAAATAACAGAAGTTTTAAAAGAAAAATAGGAATTATAAAAATGAAAAAATATACAGTAAAAGATTATAAAAGTAAAACAAAACCAATTTGGTGCCCAGGTTGTGGTAATTATGGTATATTAAATTCTATATATAAAGCCCTTGAACAACTACAAATTCCCCCATATAAAACGGGAGTTATTTCAGGGATTGGATGTTCCAGTCGATTGCCGGGATACGTGGGAACTTATGGGGTCAATGGAGTGCATGGTAGAGTTTTACCTGTTGCAACAGGAGCAAAAATGGCCAATTTAGACAATACAATTATTGCTGTCGGGGGAGATGGAGATGGGTTCTCTATCGGTGCAGGACACATTGGACACGCAGCTAGAAAAAATATTGACATTACTTATATTGTAATGGATAATGGAATCTACGGTTTAACTAAAGGGCAAGCATCACCTACCACTCCACTTGGTGTAACAACTAAAACAACTTATTATGGAAATGTAGGAGCTACTTTTAACCCAATAAGAACTTTAATTGCCTATAAGGCATCATTTGTTGCTAGAATTTTTTCTGCAAACATGAAACATTCAACTGATATTATTGCAAAAGCAATTGCTCACAGGGGTTTTTCATTCGTAAATGCATTATCACCTTGTATTACTTTTAGGGGAAAAGGACAGTATGATTATTTCAGAGAAAAGAGTTTTTTTATTCCAGATTCTTACGATCCATCTAATGAAGTGAAAGCGTTTGATTATGCTAATGATGAAGATACTTTGGAACTCGGAATAATTTATAAAAAATCTCGTCCTACTTATGATGAGGCGTTAGAAGAAGTAAGAACCAAAGCTAAAAATGATGGAGTTCCATCAAAATTAGGTCTATTGAATAATTTTGAGGTATAATTTTTATCTAAATATTGTATCTTGTATTTCAAATTATTTAAATTATAAAAAACAAATATATAATGAATATCATTTCAATAATTATTGTAGCTATTGCGCTATCTATTGATTCTTTTACAGTATCAATTATTAATGGATGTACATTTAAAAATATTTCTATTAAAAAATATTTAGAGACTGCTTTTATTGTCTCCGGATTTCATATTATTTTATTATCACTTGGATGGTTCATTGGAGATGAATTTGGAAAATATTTTATCGAAATTGGCCATTGGATTGCCTTTGCTTTATTGTTGATTATTGGCTTAAAAATGATCTATGAAGGTATAAAAAATAGAAATATACTAAATGAAAATAATTTAACAATACCAATAATAATTGGTCAAGCGTTCGCCACAAGTATTGATGCTTTTGCAATTGGAATAAGTTTTGCATTTTTAAATATTGTTCTTATCTTTCCATTATTAATTATTGGAAGTGTTACTCTTGTATTTACTATTCTTGGTTTGTATATTGGTAAATATTATTGCAAAATACTATTTGAAAGATTTGAAATTATTGGCGGATTAATTTTAATAGGTATTGGAATAAAGATTATAATTGAAAATATTTATTTTTAGTATGATAAAAATAGAAAACAATAAAAAAATTGGTGTTGCTTTAAGTGGTGGAATTGACAGTTCTGTTGCAATACATATTCTTCGACAAAATGGATTTGATCCAATTGGTTTTACACTAAAATTATTAAATGATAAAAGTAAAAAAAATGATGTAGTAAAAAAAGCCAAAAAAGTTTGTGAAAAATTTAACATTGAGCATGTTATTATCGATGGCCGCGAAATATTTAAAAAAATGATAAAAGATAATTTTGCCAACGAATATTTGCTTGGTAATACTCCCAATCCTTGTATTTTATGTAACAAAATAATAAAGTGGAATTTAATTCTTAACGAATTGGATAAAAGAAAAATTAAATATTTTGCAACAGGACATTATTGTAAAAATATTTTCAATGAAATTACAAATCGTTTTGAAATTCATAAAGCAAATGACAAAAAAAAAGATCAATCATATTTTTTGTGGAAATTAACCCAAAAAGAATTATCTCGAACAATTTTTCCACTTGGAAATTTTCAAAAAAAAGAAGTAAAAGAAATAGCTGAAAAGATAAATCTATTCAATTCAGGAAGACCTGAAAGTCAGGACATCTGTTTTATTCCAAATAATGATTACCGGCACTTTCTAAATGAAAATTACAAAGGAAAAATAAATAAGATCCAAAAAGGAAGCTTCATTAATGAAGATGGGAAAATATTAGGTTATCACACCGGCTATTATAATTTTACTATTGGTCAAAGACGAGGGCTAAATATTGCAGTAGGGCACAGAATTTTTGTTAAGGAAATTATTCCTGAAAAGAACGAAGTAATTTTAGCTGAAAAAGAAAAATTACTATCAAATGAATGTATTTTAAAAAATGTAAATTTTGTGTCTGTTCCGAATATTGAAAATAAAACAATTGTTACAATAAAAATTCGATACAGACATGTCGGAATAAAAGCTAAACTTTTTCAACAAGATAAATCAAAAATATTGGTAAAATTTCTTACTCCTGCAAAAGCTGTAACACCCGGTCAATCCGCTGTTTTTTACGATGACAAAATTTTATTAGGTGGAGGAATCATTGACAATGTCAATAATATTTCATAATATTAATTGATATTTTAATAAGTGAATAATTTATGAGCAAATCAAAAATGGGCAAAAAAACAACAATAAAAACACTGCGAAAAATGAAAAAGCATGGTGAAAAAATCACCGCACTAACTGCTTATGATTCACTTTTTGCAGGATTTTTAGAAGAATCGGAAATTGATGTAATTTTAGTTGGCGACAGCGTGGGAATGGTATATGCCGGACAAGAGACGACAATTCCTGTAACAATTGATGAGATAATTTATCATACAAAAGCAGTTAAAAGAAGTGTTAAAAATTCATTGCTCGTTGCTGATATGCCGTTTATGTCTTATGAAGTTAATCCAGATGAGACACTAATAAACGCCGGAAGAATCCTAAAAGAAAGTGGTGCAGAAAGTGTTAAAATGGAAGGTGGCAAAGAAATTGCTGACTCCGTTACCCGTTGTGTGAATGCAGGAATTCCTGTGATGGGGCATCTCGGTCTAACTCCACAATCAATTCATAAATTCGGAAGTTATAAAGTTCAAGGAAAATCAAAAAAAGCAGGTGAAAAATTATTAAAAGATGCAATAGTATTACAAAAAGCAGGCTGTTTTGCAATTGTGTTGGAAAAAATTCCCGCTTTGTTGGCAAAAGAAATTTCTGAAAAATTAGATATTCCAACTATCGGGATCGGAGCCGGAAAACATACTGATGGGCAAATATTAGTTACTTATGATATGCTTGGGATGTTTGAAAAATTTAAGCCAAAATTTGCGAGAAGATATATGGAGCTCGCAACTGAAATAAAAAAATCTATAAAAGAATATGTTAAAGATGTGAAAGATAATAATTTTCCATCTAAAGACGAAAGTTTTTAGAATTATTAAATCACATTCATTTTACACCATGGTCGTTTGAATTTGTATCATTACACTTTATTCCTTCAAACTGAATTGTGGTATGAGTTATACCAAACTTTCTTAGGTTATCATTAATTTCATTTCGCACTCTGTCCATTTCAAAAACATTCATGTTTTCTAATAAAGTATGACAACTAAATTCTATTTGATTGCTTGCAATATACCAAACATGGATATGGTGAATACAATTTACATTATCAATTATTTCAATACTTTTTTTAATTTCATTGATGTTTATATTACTTGGAACAGCATTCATCAAAACAGTAATTGTATTTTTTAATATTCCCCAACTACTATAAAAAATAAAACCGGAAATAATGAGAGTAATGATTGGATCTAAAATTTGCAGATCATAATAAATTAAAATAATTGCAGTTATAACAACAAATACCGAACTTATCGTATCGAAAAGTAAATGCAAAAACGCACTTTTTATATTTATGTTTTCTTTGCTGTCTTTTTGTAATAATAAAATGGAAAATAAATTTCCAAACAATCCGATTAATGCAATAGGTAACATAACATTTGTATTAATTTCTTGTGGGTTTAAAAACCGCTGGATGCTTTCATAAATTAAATAGAATGCAATAACAATCAACATTGAAATATTAATAAATGCTGCTAACACTTCAGTTCTTTTATATCCAAATGTATTATTGTGATCGGATGGTCTTTGAGCCATTTTATTTGCAAAATAACTTATTGCAATTGCAGATGTGTCATTTAAATTGTGAATTGCATCAGATAAAAGCGCTAAACTATTAGAAAAAATTCCACCAATTATCTCTGCAATCGTAATTATCAAATTCAATATCATTGAAATAAGTAATTTTTTACCTGATAAATTTTTATCAGTTGAATGTGAGTGCTTATGTACCATTTTCTATTTCTTTTTACTTATTTTGTAGTATTTTTTTTATACTTTCTATTTGTAATATTTTTCCGGTCGAAACAACTTTTTCATTAACAACCAATGCTGGTGTCATCATTACACCATATTCCATAATATTGTTAACGGATGTAACTTTTTCAATATTTGCATTTGTGCCAGTTTCTTGAACTGCCTGCATAACATTTTTTTCTAATTTTTTACACTTTGGACATCCTGTTCCTAAAATTTTAATATCCATTTTTTCTCCTTTTTAATTTATAATCATTCCAAATATTAATCCTGAAAATGTTGACATTACAACCACTGTAGAAATATAAACAATTGTTCTTTTAGTTCCCATTACACTACGGATTACTAACATATTCGGAAGTGATAAGGCAGGACCGGCGAGAAGTAAAGAAAGAGCAGGACCTTTTCCCATTCCGTTTCCTATGAGTCCTTGTAATATCGGAACTTCTGTAAGTGTAGCAAAATACATAAATGCTCCACTAATTGAAGCAAAAAGATTTGCCCAAATAGAATTCCCGCCTACAAGTTTTGTAATCCATTCAGAGGGAATCAAACCTTCGTGTTCGGGTCTTCCTAAAAATGAACCAGCAATTAGAATTCCAATAAATAGCAAAGGAAGAATCTGTTTAGCAAATCCCCAAGTTGCCGAAAACCAATCTTCCATTTCACCATTTGACGTACTTGTAAAATAAGAAAGCCCAATTATTCCAGTGACAAAAGTAAATATTGGATTTCCATTTGACAAAAAATGAACAAGTATTATCGTTCCTGCAGTTAATAGAATTTTCCATAATTTCATTTTAAATATACGATTTAAAACAATACCAAACGATACAGCAAGCACTGCAGTTATTACCCATTTTGCATTATAAATCGCAGCCAAAAATCCAAAATTAATTGATGGTTTCCCCCAATTAACAAATATCAGAATTAAAACCATAATTCCAAAATGAACAACTTCTTGCCAAAGCGGTCTTTTTACCTCAGATTCAGGCAACATCATCTGTTGTTTTGCTTTTTCTTCTTTGCGAAAAATGAAAGCCATTATTAAACCGACAATTATACTAAAAACTATTGCTCCGACTGCTCTGCCAATTCCGAGTTCAAATCCCAAAACTCTGGCTGTTAAGATAATTGCCAAAACATTGATGGCTGGTCCCGAATATAAAAAAGCAGTTGCAGGGCCGAGTCCGGCTCCTCTTTTATAAATTCCACTGAAAAGTGGTAAAATCGTACATGAACAAACTGCAAGAATTGCTCCTGAAACGGAAGCAACTGCATAAGCTGTAGTTTTTTTGGCTTTTGCCCCTAAATATTTTATTACTGCTGCTTGACTAACAAAAACGCTAATAGCTCCTGCAATAAAAAAGGCGGGAATTAAACAGAAAATTACATGAAGCTGAGCATATTCTTTCAACATATAAAATGATTCTATAATTGCATTTTGAAACCTAATAGAATTAACTGGCAGAAAAAATGCTATTAGAAATCCACCGATCATTAGTAAAAGTATTTTCCACTCATTTTTCCAATCCATAATTTCCTTATTATTATATTTCTATAAATAACTAAACTTATTATAAAAAAAATTAACAAATATCAATTCTGTTGGTTTTTAATGCTTTTTGCTTATCAAGTTGAATTTCTTCATCTTTTAAATTTTCTAAAATCCCCAAAACTTCCTGTACAATTTCATTTGATAAATTCAATTCATAATTCATATATCTATCTTCTTTTTTAACTGCAATAATTTCTGCTTCTCTTAGAATTTTTAAGTGATTAGAAATAGTTGACATTGAAAAACCGATTATTTCTCTGATCTCGCAAACACACAATGGCTTTATTTTCAGCATCATAACTATTCTAAATCTACTTTTATCGCCCAGTGCTTTGAATATTTTTAAATAATTATTGATATGTTCTCTCCATTTTTATATTACGATAAATTACGAAATGATCGATAAATTGTCAAGTAAAATATGGATTTTGGTTTTGAATCATCTTTAAATAAAAAATAATATCTAAAATATTTGGATATTCAATAATAATTTGTTATACTTCGCGTTCATTTGAAATTTTGAATAAAAGGAGAAAAAAATGGAACATTTGACAAAAGAAACCTTCCAAGAAAAGGTTTTTAATTATGAAAAGAGTAAAGAATGGAAATTTGAAGGTGAGTTACCTTGTGTAATTGACTTCTATGCCGGCTGGTGTCAACCGTGCAAAATTGTCGCGCCTGTTTTAGAAGAACTCTCAAAAGAATATGAAGGTAAATTGAATATCTTCAAGGTCGACACAGAAAAGGAACAGGAACTTGCCGGAGCTTTTGGAATTCGTAGTATCCCATCAATGTTATTTTGCCCCAAAGAAGGTAAACCACAAATGGCGCAGGGAGCACTTCCAAAAGATTCATTTAAAAAAGCATTCAAAGATATTTTAAATGTAGAATAAATATATTTAAATATCTGAAATTAAAAATCCCATGTTATTGTGACATGGGATTTTTCTTTATGTAAATATTTTTGGTTTTATTTAACCAAAGTTGTTTTAATTATATTGAGCCGAAGTTCATTGCAATCAATTCAGATAATTTCAAATATCAAATTCACAATTAATACTCATCTTTTCAAACCTGCTTTCGAAAATTTGTATTCAGGTATATCTTGATCAAATTTGATATCATCAATAACAAATTCTGTTCCTTTTCCTCTCTTTAACATATCTTTAAATATCATTTTTTTCGGATACCAGCGGCCTTCGATATTAATAATATTTTTCAATTCCATTCGCTTTAGCAACTTTCCGTTTTTGGCATATAACTCTTCTCGCAAAGGAATATATTTAATTGTATCCACCCAAATTTTTCGCTTATGATATGCAAGGTCATCTACTTTTCCCATGAGATCAATTACCCAACAATTTGCTTCATCGACAACTGTACTTCCTGTCACTTTTGCATCATAACTCTCTGTCAATTCCTGGCTTTCCATCATATCTTCATAAGAAAGATCCGAACCCATTATAGATTGTTTCAACATATGTCCGGAAATTTTAATTATTCTATCTGTGCTTGGAGTATAAATCCACAAGTTGTCTTCAATTTTCAACATTTTAGTACCCTTTTCACGAGCAGGTGATAAATATTCTGTGAAATTTTTCGAATCACCAATTGACCATGACTTTGATCTTATTGTTCGTGAAATTCTTCGTCCATGAATTATCATTTTTGAAATGACAACTTGATTTTCTGAAACCATATTTTCATCAATCTTTTTTAATATCGTTTCTGCCGACGGTGTTTGAGCATTTATAAACACAACTGCAAATAAAATTAAAATTAGTATTTTTTTCATTTTTTCTCCTTTTTTGAACCATATA
>LSCC01000050.1 GCA_001577215.1 Fidelibacterota bacterium TCS52 | reverse complement strand
CCATTTCCAAATGAAGGTTACAGTGATGAAAGAATTAAATACAATGAAAATAATTGGGGAAGTTCAAAAAGTATAAATGGAACTCCTGGTTTTAAAAATAGTATCTCACCTAATGACTTTGAACTGACTGTTACAATTGATTCATGTTACCTTTTCAACAATGAAATAAGTGGAAATATAAAAATAATTAATTCAGGATTAAATGATATTAAAAATATTGATCTACAGGTTTGGAATGATTCTGATTTTGATTCTACTTATACAATAGGTGAACTTTCATATTCCAAATCTATAAGTAATACATTACATCCAAATGACACTTCTACTATTAATTTTTCTTTATCTTATGATATATTGGGATCAAATCAAATATTTACAAAAGTTACAAATTTAACTCATAACATTTCTGATTCTACTTTAAAAAATGTTCCTATTCCATTATCAAAAAACGATCTACTAATTAACGAGTTTTATCCACGACCGGTAAAAACATATTCTGCGGAATATTTGGAAATTTATAACAATTCATTATATATGATAAATCTCAAAAATTTAAAAATTGCAGATAATACAAGTTCTGAAGTAATAACAAATGAAAACCTTATTTTACAACCAAACAAATATTTTGTAGCAGTTGAAGATAGTTCTTTATGGCAATTATTTCCAAAACCATCAAATTGGTTGCAATTAGATGATTTGCCAACACAAAACAAGTATTATGACCTGATTGAAATTCAAGATGATAATGGCTTTCAAATTGATATGGTGGATTATCAATCATCTTGGGATACAGATGATGATATTGCTTTTGAACGACTAAGCTCATTATTACCTTCAAATCAATTGTCATCTTGGACAAAAACAGATACAGGAAGTCCGGGATTTGAAAATAATAATCAACTTGCAGAACACGATATTTCTGTCAAAATCAATAATTGCAATTATTCAGCAAATTCAATAATTTTAGATATTACCGTTCAAAATTATTCACAAAATACAAGCTCAACATTTGATATTAACTATTGCATTGATACAAATATGGATTCAAGTTTGACGGGTGAAACAATCTATTCTAATACAATAACAGACACAATTCAACCAATCGACAGTTTAAACACTTCTCTAAATATTCCACCGTATTTCAAAGGGGCAAATCGCGTGATAGTTGAATTAGATTATTCAGAAGATGATGACACAACAAATAATATTGATCTTGAAATTGTTAATGTGCCGCTCGATTCGAACGATTTTATCATCACGGAATTTCTTCGAGCTCCGGGAGATATTCATTCCGCTGAATATTTTGAAATATTTTCTCAAAGTGAAGAACCAATTAATTTTTTAAATTTGCAATTTTCTGATATAACCGGAACTGTCTTAATTGAAAATGAAATTATTGTAAAAAAAGATTCATTTTTTGTGTTTACAGAATCTATTGAATTAACCGAATCATTTCCTGATTTAGAAAATGTCTGTGTAATGAGTAATTGGCGATCTCTAAATAACACATCAGATCAAATTTTGCTTACAGATTTTTATGATAATTATATTAATAAAATAACCTATACTACTGATTGGAATATTCCAGACGATTATGCGGCAGAATTGATAAATCCTAAATTGAACAGTAATGATGGTTCAAATTGGCAGGCGGTTCAGCCGGGAAGTCCGGGAAAAACAAATCCATCTTTTGCCAATGATAAAGAGATTATTTTAACCTCAATTTCCATAAAAGATTCTGTTGAAATAGATGAAACGATTGCGTTTTCTTGTGTTGCAACAAATATAGGACAAGAAACTATTAATGGAATTACACTGGAATTTTTCGTTGATGAAAATGCCGACTCAATTTACGCTAATGATGAAAAAAGATTTAATATTACACATTTTGTTGCTCTTGCTCCAGGAGATTCAACAATTATTACTCAAGATTTTACATTTGATAAATCCGGTTTTTTTGATGTAAAGTTTTTCACAAATTATGGTAATAACTATTATGGAACCTTAAAGATAAAATATTTTGAAGTTCCAATAATATTAAATGAAATAATGCCCTCACCAAATTCTGATGAATCGGAATGGATAGAATTGATAAATATTTCTGATGAAAATGTAAATTTGAGAGGTTGGCAAATTGGCGATAATCAAGAATATTCAACTATTTCAAATGAGAATATTTTTCTTGAAAGTAATAAATATTTAGTGGTATCACTAGATAATAATGTGATGTATAATTATCCTCAAAATAATGGTGTTT
Source organism: Fidelibacterota bacterium TCS52 (assembly GCA_001577215.1). Lineage (GTDB taxonomy): Bacteria > Fidelibacterota > Fidelibacteria > Fidelibacterales > Fidelibacteraceae > TCS52. Next base: position 6,477 of record LSCC01000050.1, on the reverse strand, counting down.
TTCAACGAGTTGATTTACCAAATTTAAATTCTTATGATGACAAAGTTCGTCTTAAAGGTTTTTGCGGTCGAGTTATAGATACAATGGCTTATGGGGATTCTATTTCCGTAGAAAGTGAAATATCGTTTGAGAGAAAAGGTGAAACAATTGATAGAAATTGGACACATTGTCAAAATGAATACGGCGGTACTCCTGGTCGTGAAAATTCGGTATTGCAAAATACATATTCCATCACAATAATAAAAAATAAAGAATATTTTTATTTTAATGATACGACGGATAGTTTTATTATTCAATTTGTGAATAATGGATATAAACAGTTAGACGACCTTGAAGCAAAAATCCTTTTTGATGGAACAGAAATATTTCAAGGTTCAATTCAAGCAAATTTTCCAAGCGATACGATTGATCTTACAATTTCTAATAACTTAGATTTTGAAGATGGATTAAATAATTATGAAGTTATTGTTAATTCCGATGAAGTAAATTACACAGATTCCATTTTAATTTTCAAATCGTTTTCAGAAGAACAAATTTATTTAAATGAAATTTTATTCGATCCAAACACATTATATAATCAAGTTGAATTTATTGAATTATTTTTCCCAAATGAAAATTTGAATTCACAATATTGGGAATTACAGATAAATAATAATATTGAAGAAATGAATTTAAATTTTAATTCAAAATATTCAGTGATTACAAAAGATACACTATTGCGAAACACTTTCCCAAATATTGAAATAAAATATATGGAAAAATTCCCAACTTTAACGAACGATGGAGCTTTACTAAAAGTAATTGACCCAAGTGGTCTGTGTGTTGATTCTGTTGACTTGCGAGAATATGATGAAATAGAATCAGGGGTGAGTTTAGAAAAATCACATGAAAACATCTCATCATCAAATAAGTATATTTGGAAACAAAGTGTAACTTCTACCGGATTCAGTCCGGGAGTAAAAAACAGTATTACCCCCGATTCAACTAATGGAAATAACATTACGATCACACCGGAAATATTCTGTCCGGCAACTGCTTTAACTCCTCTTGAAATTGAAATTAAATCTAATATCGGAATATCATTTGTAGAGTTAAAAATATTTGATTTGAGAGGACGAAAATTGTATGGTAAAAATGTAAATTGTTTTGCACAACCGAGTGTTAAAATGTTCTGGGACGGTAAAACGGACTATGACCATTATCCGACAATTGGTATGTATCTTGTTTTGGTTGAAGTAAATGATGTAAATGACAAAACCCATAAATATAAGCAAACGTTGGTTATTGGTGATTAATTTAATGGTAAATGATAAATGGTAATAAATAGAGCCTCGAAAAACACGCGAAAAGTGAAAATGGAGTATAACAAAAGTAAAAAAATGAATAAAACAAACCTAATAATCACATTAATTTTGATAGTTACTTTCGGATATTCACAAGAGCGAAAAGGAATTCACCAAAGGGAATGGGAAAAACATCAAAACGATGTTCAAGCTATTCACAAGAAACAATTTGCTAAAAATATAATTCCGATCAATAAAAATAAAAGTAATCAGAAAGAATTATCGTCTGCAGTTTTTGGATATTTACCATATTGGGAACATCCAGGTGCAGTGCAATATTTTCAATACGATTTATTAACACATATTGCAGCATTTGATTTTTCTGCAAATGCTTCAGATGGCTCAATTAGCAACCCACAAGGTTGGCCTTGGACTTCTATGATAAATGAAGCTCATACAAATGGTGTAAAAATAATTATGTGTGTCGTTGAATTTAATGATGATGATATCCATACAATAATTACTAATTCCACGATTAAAAATAATTTTTTTGCAAATGTGAAATCAAAGATAGAGACTTATAATCTTGATGGTGTTAATATTGATTTTGAAGGATTATATTATGATGATAGATCAAATAATATTAATCCATTTATGTCTGAGTTAGCTGAATATATTCATGCAAATGTCGGAAGTGATCAAGAGGTCTCTTTTGCCGGTCCTGCTGTAAATTGGAGTAGTTGGGATTTGCCAGGACTCGCTTTTGCTTGCGATTACATTTTTATTATGGGATATGGTTATTGGTGGTCAGGAAGTTCAACCGCCGGTCCTGTTTCACCTATAGATGGATCAAATTATAATGTTACCAGAACATTAACAGATGTGTCTAAAGGTTATGGAACTGTAACACAAAATAATCCGGAGAAGCTTATTCTTGGAATTCCATATTACGGAAGAAAATGGCAAACCTCAAATCAAAACGAAGGATCTTCGGTTGTAGAACATATTGACTCAAAACTCTTTTCAAGTGCACAATCTGAATCGGAAACTTATGGATTATTGTGGTCCACAAATTATAAAGTTCCCTGGTACACTTATCAAAGCAATGCAAAATACTATCAAGTTTGGTTTGATAATGCGACAAGTTTAGGATTAAAATATGATTTGGCAATAGAAAAAAATTTAAAGGGTGTTGGAATGTGGGCATTGGGATATGATGGAAGTCGAGATGAATTGTGGAATAAGTTGAGAGAAAAATTTTCTGTGTCAAATATCAACGATAATAATAAAATACCGGATAAAATTAAACTATTTTCAAATTATCCAAACCCATTTAATCCAACTACAACAATTGAATATGAAATTCCAAATCATAATTTAATTCAATTAAATGTTTATAATTTGATAGGTGAAAAAATTGCTACTTTAGTGAATGGTTACAAAATTGCCGGAAATTATTCGGTTGAATTTGACGGAAGTAATTTATCAAGTGGGATTTATGTTTACGTATTGAAAGTTGGGCAAATTTCCTATACAAAAAAGATGGTTTTATTAAAATAAACAATTTATAAAAAATGGTGTTTAAATTATGAAAAAAATATTATTAATTTCTGTGATCTTAATTTCAATTTTTTCTGCGTGTAATAAAAAAATAACAGAAACAAACCTAATAAATAAGACAAAAAATGAAACTTCACAAGTAAAAAACGATAATTCGGAAAAGATAAATTTTAATAAAAAGGAATTAAATAAAACTAAAAATGATTCGGTTAATAAACCCAGTTTCCGCGAACATAAATCTATTCATCAGATAGAATGGGAAGAACATCAGAAAGATACTGTTAAAAATAAAATTAAAATTGAAACTACTAAAGCTGAAACGGTAAATTCCCATAAATGATAAAAAAATATAAATATTTTTAAAATTCTGAACCTTCGCCAAAAAAATTTATATAATGATCAGAATCGTTTCCGAAAGAATCAACACGATTTTTATAAATAATATAAGTACATTTTTCGCCTACAATTTCTGAAAACAAGATATCGTGTTTTACACCTTTTTTATCTTTTAAAATTATTTTAGCAAGATTTTTATTTAATGATTTTGCCTCTAAATTTTCATGACAGATAGGACAAAATAATTCAGTATGTTCACCTTCTTTAATTTTGAATTCCGGATGTTTTGTTACATGATAATCACCGATTTTGGGGCTTAAAAAAATTAATCCTTTTTCCCCAGAAGGCGTTTTTGCCGAAAAGACAATACTCTTTTTTATTTTTAGTTGCCCTTGGCATTTGGGACATAGATAATTATTTTCCATTTTCACCTCTATTTTATATTAATTTGCTTTCTATATATTATAACAATTAAATTTTGAATTTCAAATTTATTTTTATGTTTTATAAAAAATAATGAAACCGGGACAGATTTTTTTGAATATTTTCAATCGGAGTTAATACTTCATTAATATGCGACTTCAGAAAATCTAAAAAATCTTGTTAATCTATCAATTCTAACAGCAAAAAATTTATTAAGATTAGTCCACATATTTATTGTCTTCTATATTTTTCAAACCATTCCAGCATAAGTTCCAATCTTTTGACTCTTCTGTCCGGTTTACCGTTTCTGCTCAATCCATGTGGTTCTTCCGGAAATCTTATTAGTCGAACATCTTTTTTATCATATTTTAAGCGAACGAAAAGTTGTTCTGCTTGTTCCATCGGACACCTTAAATCATTTTCAGAATGGATGATCATTAATGGTGTTTTAATTCTTTTTGCGTAAGTTAAAGCCGACCATTTTTTATATGTTTTCTTTTTCTTCCAAGGCGGTCCGTTAAATTCTGTCGCCAGATCCCATCCAAAATCAGAAGTGCCAAAGAAAGAAGAAAGATTTGAAATTGACCTTTGAGTAACTGCAGCTTTGAAACAGTTTGTTTGTGTAACTATCCAATTAGTCATATATCCACCATAACTACCACCGGTTACAAATAAATTATTTTTATCAATGTATTTTTGTTTAGAAAAAATTTTAACACATTTCATTAAATCAGAGTATGCCGGTTCTGCCCATTTGCCTGTAATTGCATCTGCAAATTTTTTTCCATATCCTTGACTACCTCTTGGATTAGTATATAAAACCACATAACCGTTAGCGGCAAAAAAATGCATCTCGTGAAACCAATTATATCCATATTGACAGCGAGGGCCACCATGAATATTTAGAAGTAAAGGATATTTTTTTTCCGGATCAAAATTCGGTGGTTTTAATAACCATGTATGAATTGAAGTGGAACCGTTTTTTACAATAGAAGAACTCGGAATATTGTAAATACGTTTATTCGTATATTTTTCATTTATTGAAGTTATTTTTTCAAATGATTTTTCTTTAATATTTAAATGATAAATTTCATCGGGATGTTTCATTTGAGTTAAATGAATAGCAAATGAATCGGCATTGTTAGAAGCCGAATAACTTACAATGGAATGTTTACCATCAATTACATAAGAAACTTTATCAGTTTTAAGAGATAATTTCAATAGTGGGTTTCCGCCGTTAGAACTAATTGTAAAATACATGTTTTCCATTTGTGGATCAATGATCGGCTCTTGCATAGTGAACATTGGCGAAATATCTCCTAAAGTTAACATCTCTGTTGTTCGATCGATTTTTTTTGTCATTGATTTGATTTTACCGTTTTGCAGCGAGATCCTATGAATTCTCATATTTTCTGCACCCCAACTATGATTGGGTTTAAAGTGACCGGAAAAATAGAGAAATTTATTGTCCGGAGAAAATTTTAAGAATCCAACAGGTCCCTTTTTCTTTTTCAATTTCTCTTTTTTGCGTTTTTTTAGATCATAGATAAAAATCTCGCTCTCTTCCATATATCTGTCCGGATCGCTGTTGGCGTTGTAAGTATATGCAATTTTATCGCTATAATCTGACCAGGTAAAGTTAGAAATATCTTCTTTTGCTTTGGTTACTTTTTGTAATTTATTGTTTTGCCCCTTGATAATATAAAGTTGTGTCTTTTGGGAATCACTAAAACCTTCTCCATCTTCTCTATAATATAGACGATCAATATCTCTGACAACAGGTGTTTTTCGCTTATTATTTTTATCAAGTTTTATTTCTTTACTGAATTTATGAAGTAATAATCCAATATATTCACCATTAGGAGAAAATGTAATTTTTTTCACTTCACCTCTTTTAAAGACGGCAAGCTCTTTTTCTTTTTTAGTTTTTAAACTTGTCGAAATTAATGAAGTGATATTATCCTTTTTGCGTATAAATATTATCTGTTCTTTTAAAGGGTGCCAGCGTGGAGAAAAATCAACATGATTACCTTTAGTTAATGGTTTTTCTTTTTTATTTGAAATTTCTACAGAACGAATATTTGAATAATATTTATTGTCACCCTTGTTGATCCATTTTTTAACATAAAGCAGTTTATTCCCATTAGGTGAAATTTGTGGGTCAGATGGAAAATATAAATTATAAATATCTTCTGCTTTAATAAATTGATTTTTCATTTTTTCTCCCAATTGATATTTAACAAAATATATGAAATAATTTTAATTTTTTAAATGTTTTTTTTTAATTATTATATTAAATTAAAATAAAATTGAAATTAGAGGTAACCATGAAAACAAAAATATTTTGGATCTTCGGAATTCTTCAAAGCTTATCATTGGGAACAATAATATTCCTAATATTTAAATCATTGAATTTAATTAACGGAGAAAATGTTATAGGGTTGGACACTCAAATATTGCTGAGCATTTCATTTCCATTGTTTTTTTTAATCGTTGAATATATTATTTATAGTAAAAAATACAATTAATTTTAGAAAACTGAGTTTTTAATTTTTCAAATTAATTGTTGGAAAATTTATGAATTTAAAAAACATTACATTACTTTCAATTGGCGGAATTTGTTATATTTTTGTTTCTAGAACAATTGCTACTTTTAAACCAAATATTTTCGGAAATCTTTTTGTAACACAAATTAATGCATTGATATCTTTCTTAGCCAGTTTAGTAATATTCGTTTTTTATATCTATTTTTATACAGATTATGTTAAAGAAAAACAAATTGACTTAAAAAATGCTTCTATACTTGTTATTATTGGTTCGTTTGTGGGAATTTTACTTTTTTTAAAAGGCATATTAACTGTTTTTAATTTATATG
>LSCC01000005.1 GCA_001577215.1 Fidelibacterota bacterium TCS52 | reverse complement strand
AAAACATTCTCATGTTTCTTAAATTTGACTCATCAAATCCTCTTCCATAATCTTTTATTAATTTTTTAGAGAGTTCTTTTAGAAGTCCTTTTCCATATTCTGCTCTTTCTTTGTCTTTTTGTTCATCTACAACGATTATCCTTCCAATTTGCCAATAGGCTTGAACCATTGCAAAATTTACAGAACGATAGGCTTTATTTCTTGCTTCATCAAGAATATTTTTTATGTTTTGATATGTTGTATTTGTTTCATTTTGTTGTTTTAATCTGGTTGCTTTATTTATGATTTTCCACCTCATAATTAATTTTTATCTTACAATAAATTTTTTTCATTAAAACTACAGTAAGAATCTTTTGAAACAATAATATGGTCAACTATCTCAATTCCCAGAATTTTGCCTGTTTCAACTAATCTTTGGGTAATTTTTAGATCATCTTCTGAAGGCTCAGTATCACCCGAAGGATGGTTATGAACAACAATTACAGTTGATGCAGAATTTTTTATCGCAGAGATAAATACTTCTCTAGGGTGAGTTAAACTTGCACTTAATGTGCCTGTTGAAACTTTGTCGATATATATTAAATTATTTCTTGTAGTTAATGAAAGGATGTAAAAACTTTCCTTTTTCTTATTTCTGATTTCTTTTTTTAAGAGATTGAAAACATCTTGAGGGTTTTCTATTTTTTCTCCAAATTTTTTAACTTGAAGTTCTGCTTTTTCGCTAAGTTTGAATGTAGCTTGTAGTTTACAGGCAGTAGCAAATCCGATACCTTTTACTTTTTTTAATTCTTCAATATTCGCATTTTTCATCTCATTAAGGTTACCAAAATGGGCGAGTAAATTCTGAGCAACCGTCAAAACCGATTGTCCTTTACTGCCTTTTTCAATTATTAATGCCAAAAGTTCTTGAATAGAAAGATTATCCACGCCAACTTTTTGCAACCGTTCTCTAGGTCGGTCTTCAATTGGTAAATCGCTAACTGTGTATGTTTTGTTTTCCATAATTTTTATATTTGTTTATTTAACTTTTACAATCTACTCAACTTTGCAAATTAAAAACCATTTCTCAACTCTTTCTTAATATAATATATTTATGATAAATAACCATTATATTTCTGTTTAATATTATTTTTAAATTATAAAAATTTATTTTGAAATTGAACAATATTATCATTATCTTACTAATTATGAAAAAAAATGAAAAGGAACTATAAATGAAAAAAGTGTATAATAAAATATTAAGCGTTGTAGGTAATGTGATAACCGTTAAAGCGAAAGATGTTACAAACGAAGAATTGGCGGAAGTTTCTACAGATCGTGGTAAGACATTAGCACAGGTAATAAAAATTGAAGATGAATTGGTGTCGTTGCAGGTTTTTTCCGGTAGTAAAGGAGTTGCTACGAATGATGAGATAAGATTTGTAGGTCATCCGATGAAAGTTTCATTTTCAGAAGATATGTTAGGTAGGATTTTTGATGGAAGTGGTGAGCCGAGAGATAATGGTCCCTCTTTACAGGAAAATTTGATAGAAATCGGTACACCTTCGGTAAATCCTGCAAAGCGAATAATTCCAAATAGAATGATCAGAACAAATATTCCTATGATCGATGTATTTAATTCATTGGTCGTATCTCAAAAGTTGCCGATATTTTCCGTATCTGGTGAACCATATAATGAGTTATTGGCAAGGATCGCATTGCAGGCAGAAGTTGATATGATAATTCTTGGTGGAATTGGTTTAAAATATGATGAATATATGTATTTCAGAAATGAATTGGAAAAAGGCGGTGCTTTAAATCGTTCTATATTTTTTATGCATACAGCTGCAGATCCAATTGTTGAAGGATTGATGGTTCCCGATCTATGTCTTGCAGTTGCTGAAAAATTTGCTCTACAAGGTAAAGATGTCTTAGTGCTTTTAACAGATATGACAAATTTCGCCGATGCTCTGAAAGAAATTGCCATTACGATGGAGCAAGTTCCGTCAAATAGAGGTTATCCGGGAGATCTATATAGTCAGCTTGCTTCACGTTATGAAAAAGCAGTTGATTTTGATGACGCCGGTTCGATAACAACTTTGGCAGCAACTACAATGCCCGGAGACGATGTGACTCATCCGGTTCCTGATAATACGGGTTATATTACAGAGGGACAATTTTATCTACGCAATGGCAGAATTGAGCCATTTGGTTCATTAAGTAGATTGAAGCAACAGGTAAATAAGGATACGAGAGAAGATCATAGGGCCATTATGGACGGAATGATCCAGCTTTATGCCAATTATAAAGAAACAGAAGAGAAGCGTTCTATGGGATTTAGAATGAGTGATTGGGATGAAAAATTATTAAAATATGGTGGAATGTTTGAATCTGAGATGATGGATCTGAAAGTAAATGTTTCTTTAGAAAATGCTTTGGATAATGGTTGGAAAATTCTATCAGAATGTTTTAATAAGGATGAGACGAACTTTCGCAGTTCACTAATAGAAAAATATTGGCCTGAAAAGGTTTAGGAGTTTAGGGGATTAGAGGTTCAAGCAAATTTCGTGATTATTTTGGTTGAATAAAAAAATATGGCAAAAATTAAATTAACAAAGAATGAACTAAAAAAACAGAAAGAATCGTTAAAGCGATTTACGAGATATTTACCTACATTAGAATTAAAAAAGCAACAGTTATTAGTGGAAGTTAGAAATATTCATAAGAAAGTTCGTGAGATTGAAAACAAGATCAAGAGATTGGAAAATGATATAGAAAAATGGATTGATGTATTTAATGAAGATGTTGGAATTCAAGATTTGTTTGAAATAAAAGAAGTAGATATCACTATGGATAATATTGCCGGAATTGATGTGCCGATATTTAAAGATTTAAAGATCGAGACAAAAGAATATGATCTTATGGAATATCCGTTATGGGTTGATTTTGGTCTGGAAGCCGTTAAAAAAATTATTAAATTAAAAACAGAAATTAATGTTTTGCTAGAACAGAAAAATATTTTGGAAAAGGAATTGCGAATAACTATCCAAAGGATAAATTTATTTGAGAAAATAAAAATTCCAGAATCGCGTGAAAATATAAGAAGAATTCGTATATTTTTAGGAGATCAACAGACGGCTGCAGTAGTTAGAGGTAAAATATCTAAGTCAAAATTAGAAAAAAAGAGAATCACCGAGGTAAATAATGCCGGATGATAAAAATAAAAATTGGATGGAAAGAATATAATGATTTCTGAAATGTCAAAACTTACGTTATTGGTGATAAAATCCAACATCGATGATACCATCAAAAAATTACGTAAACTTGGTGTGATCCATATAAAAGAGATAAAAAAACCTGTATCTGAAGATATTGACAAGTTGACATCAGATATTGATAAAAATAATTCTGTAATAAATATCCTTACCAAAAAAGAACCGACAAAACAGAAAAAAGATAAAGATCCCCAAAAAATAATTGATGAAATAATCGATTTGAAAAAAGAAAAAAAAGAATTACTTTCTAAAAAAAATGAATTAGAAAAGATCAAAAATTGGTATGATAATTGGGGAGTAATTTCGTTAAAAGATATTGAACAAATTCAAAATGCGGGTTACAATGTAAAATTATTTTCACAACCTGTTTCCTATTTAAAGACAATCGATATTGACAAAATGAGAAACCTCTTTATAGTTAGTAAGGATAAACATAGTGTAAAATTAGCTCAAATTGGATCTGAAAATAAAGAGGAATTAAATTTAAAACAAATTCATCTTCCCGATTTGGAATATAAACAAACACAAATTGAAATTAATGAGATTACAAATAAACTCAAAAATATTGAATCAAAGATCGGTAAATATTCTTCATATTTGGACAGCATAAAATTTTATAAAGAGAAGCTGGAAAAGAGATTAGAATTTTCACAAGTAAAATATGGAATGGGAGATTCTGAGTCAATTTATTATTTAAATGGTTATTTTCCAACAGATAAAAAAGATGATGTTGAAAAAGAAGCGAAAAAAAATAGTTGGGGATATGTGTTTGAAAAACCCAAAGAATCGGATGAGCCGCCAGTATTAATAAAAAATCCAAAATGGATAAGAATAATAGAGCCAATATTTAATTTTATGGGTACTACACCCGGTTATCACGAATATGATATCAGCATTTGGTTTTTATTGTTTTTCAGTTTGTTTTTCGGAATGTTAATTGGTGATGCAGGGTATGGTTTGACTTTTTTAGCTATTACATTTTTTGTTCGGAGAAAATTAAAAAAATCACCTTTTGAACCTTTTGTATTAATGTATGTGTTGAGTGGTGCAACTATTATTTGGGGAGTTTTAAGTGGTACATATTTCGGATCTGAAGCTATTGCTCAGCTTCCTATATTGAAAGAGTTGGTGAATCCAAATATTTCGAGTTTTGCTCTATCATCTTCCGGCTTTAATGATAATCAAGTATTTATGATAAGTTTATGTTTTTTAATAGGAGCTATTCATCTGACAATTGCTCATTTACTTATAGCAATTAAAAATATAAAATCACTAAAAATGATATCTCAAATTGGATGGATTGGAATAATTTGGAGTTTATATTTAATTGCAGGAAATCTTGTATTAGGAAAAGAATTTCCTCAAATTGGAATTTATTTATTTATTATAAGTTTTGTTTTAACCTTATTATTTAGTAATGCTGAAAAAGGAATATTAAAAGGATTGGGAGCTACATTGGGTAGCTTACCACTTGATATTATTAGTGGATTTTCCGATGTAGTATCATATTTAAGATTATTTGCTGTTGGCTATGCTTCTGTTGTAGTTGCTCATAGTTTTAATCAAATGGCAATTGGTAGTGGTATCAATAGTGTAATATCTGGCATTATTGCAGCATTAATTCTTCTTTTAGGACATTCATTAAATATTTTATTAGGAGCAATGGCAATAATTGTTCATGGAGTTAGGTTAAATATGTTAGAATTTTCAGGACATTTAAATATGGAATGGTCGGGAATAAAATATAGACCATTTTCAGAGTAAAAAAGTAATTATTAATTAAGGAGTAGTAATGGATTTATTTTTTCAGAAAATCGGGGATTTAAATACCTCGTTAACATTAGCAGCGATGGGATCTGCATTAGGAACAGGTGTGGCAGGAATGGCAGCAATAGGAGCTTGGAAAAAGGCATTTATTAATAATAAAGCAGCTCCTTTTATTTTAATTGCGTTTGTTGGTGCACCATTATCTCAAACTATTTATGGTATGATATTAAGAAATGCAATTCAAAAGGTACATTGGACTGCAGATACTGTGATTTACGGTATATTGATTGGAATATTTAGTGGAATTGCGATGGGGTTAAGTGCATTTTTTCAAGGAAAAGCAGGAGCAAGGGCATCTGATGCATTAGGTGAAACAGGCAAAGGTTTCGGAAACTATATCATGGTTTTAGGTGTAATTGAAACTGTTGCACTATTTGTTATGGTTTTTGCCATGACTGCATTACCTAAATAAAATGAAACTGAATATAATTAATTTCACAATTACAGTAATAATTATTATCCTTGTAACTGTGATTTTTGGCAGTAAATATTTCATAGATGTATTATTAGCCGGAATTGTTAGCTTAATTAATGCTATTTCTGGATATTTTATTTTTATTATGTTATCGAAAAAAGAATTCCATCGAATGATGAAATTGATTTTTAAAAGTATTTTAGTAAGAATAGTATTTATAATATTATCTACATATTTATTAATTCATTTTGGTGTAGTAAAACCAATTCCGTTTATTTTAATATTATTTGTGTTCTACCCGATTCATCAGTTTATTGAGATTAAATTTATAAAAGAGTGGGGAAAATAAAAAAAGGAATAATTATGAATTTCTCAAATTATTTAAAAGATCCTTGTGTTAAATTGAATTTTAAAGCAGACAAAAAAGATGAAGTACTAAAAGAAATTGCTCGTTTAGCAAAAAGTGATCCAATATTAAAAAATGTTAAAGAGAAAACAATTTATAAAGCATTGGCAGATAGGGAAAATGTCGGTTCAACCGGTTTTGGAAATGGAATTGCTATTCCACATTGTACAATTGAAAATATTTCTGATTTTGTTATAGGTGTATTAGTTGTCCCCGATGGAGTTGATTATGATTCTATTGATGGAAAAGAAGCGAAAATATTATCATATATAATAGCTCCAAAAGAAAAGAAAAATGAACACATTAGAATTTTATCAAATATTTCAAAAATTTTACAACAATCTGAAAATATTAAAAAAATATTAGAATCAAGTTCGTCTGAGCAAATAATTAATATTTTTTCTAAAGTGTTAGGTAAAGAGAAAGATGGACAAAAAGAAAAAAAGTACACAAAATTTACAATAATTATTCAAAATGAAGATGCTTTTTATGATATTATGAATATTTTCACAGAAATACATGATTGTTTTTTGTCAGTTATAGATGCTGAAAATGCAAGTAAATATTTGTATTCTATGCCACTATTTTCTCATTTTTGGAATGAAGAAAAAAAAGGATTCAATAGAATTGTTTTAGCAATTGTTAATAACACCTTTGCTAATGACACATTAAGAAAATTAAATTTAATTATTGATTCACTTGATAAAGATACAGGTGTATTGATTCTATCGCAAGAAATTTCTTATATCAGCGGTTCAATAAATTTATAAAATTATTAAAGGGAAATAATGCAGTCGTTTTTTGCTGATTTAAATTTGTCATTACCGATATTATTGATAGTTGGAATAGTTGTATTGATAAGTTTCTATATTGGTAGAAATATGAAATATATTAAACTACCTTCATTAATTGGATATATGATCTTAGGTGTGGTCTTTGGACCTTCGCTTTTAAATTTATTAAATGAATCAGTTCAATTATCATTGTCATTTATTACGGAAATAGCATTAGCATTAGTTGCATTATCAATTGGTCTTGAATTAAAATTATCTTCGCTTAAAAAATTAGGAAGTGGAATTGTTTGGGTAATTTTTATTGAATCGTTCGGAGCATTTATTTTGGTCTTTACAGCTGTTTTATTATATACAGGAAATTTACCATTGGCTTTGATTTTCGGAGGAATTGCTCCGGCAAGTGCACCTGCCGGAACTGTTGCCGTTATTCATGAATACAAAGCAAGAGGAACATTGACAAAGTCACTTTATGCAATTGTTGGATTTGATGATGGACTTGGAATAATTATTTTTGGTTTTGCTGCAGCAATTGCCCGCTCAATTTTAATGCATCAAACAGGAATAGATACTGTTAATTTTTTTGAATTGATCTGGCCACCATTTAAAGAGATATTAATTAGTTTGGCTATTGGTGGCGGATTTTCTATCATCATAAGTTTATTAGTGAGAAAACTAGAAAATTCAAGTGATATTCTGATAATATTGCTTGCTTTTATTTTTATTTCTGTTGGAATAAGTCATATTTTTCATATATCAATAATACTAACTAATATGGTTGTTGGAATGATAATTGTAAATACACAGGGATTTTCCATTGTGCGTAAAATTAGTGAAAGATTACCTGTTTTTATGCCATTACTCTTCATTTTATTTTTTACTTTAGCAGGGGCAAATTTACATATTAAAGCACTTCCTTCATTAGGAATATTGGGAATATTATATGTGATTGCAAGGTCAGGCGGGTTGATTTTTGGCTCAAAACTTGGTGCATATTTTGGCAAAGTAAATAAAAATATTAGAAAATATGTAGGATTAGGAATTTTATCGCAAGCGGGTGTTGCAATTGGTTTAGCTCTTATTGTAAAACACGATTTTAAAGGATTGGGTGCAATAATTAATGGGAAAGAGATGGCATCTGGAGATTACATTGGAGCGGTAGTAATTACAACAATTACTGCGACTTGTATATTCTTTGAGATCATTGGTCCGATATTAACAAAATATGCTCTAACAAAAGCAGGTGAAATTAATAGATCAAAATAATTGTTATTATTGACAAAGTTAAATTATTATTTATAATTCAACAGAATTCTACTTTGTCAAATAATAAAAAAATAAAATGTGTATTGTTTTATTGAATGAATTTTTGTAAAATTGTAAATATGAAAAGATATTATATGCTATTTTAATTAAAAATATATTTTAGGAATGATCAATGAAAATTAATAGACGCCACTCAAGAGAATTATGTTTGCAAGTATTATATTCTTATATAATGACTTCAAATCCAATTGACCAGATAATTAATAATACTATTACTAATATAGATTCAGAAATAGCAAAAGAATATGATGAAGAATTTTTAAACTTTTTGGTCATTAAAACGATTAGAAATATGGAAATAATTGATGATAAAATTAAGCAAAGAGCCAAAAATTGGAATTTTGATAGAATTGCTTTATTAGATAAAATAATATTAAGACAATCAATTGCTGAATTATTATATTGTGATGATGTTCCATCAAGAGTTACGATCGCTGAAGCAATTGAATTAGGAAATAATTATTCTACAGATGATAGTCATATATTTATTAATGGGATGCTTGACAGCATCTATCATGATTTTATTAAAGAAGGCAAATTATTACCCGAAATTGATTTAGAAGAAAAAGAATAATTTAAAAGTATTTGAATAAGGATAATTTATGTTTAATAATTTATTAAAAAAAATGTTTGGTACAAGTTCAGAGAGATATTTAAAGGATATTGAACATTATATTAATGAAATAAATAGTAAGTATGAACAAATTGCTGATTGGAATCAAGACGATTTAAAAAATCGTACTGTAGAGATGATAGAATATATTGATAATAAAAGGGAAGAGGCTAGGGAAAAAGCTGAAGCAGAAAATTTTGAATCTGAAAAAATAGATAAAGAGATATATAGAGCCGAACAATCTGTTTTAGATGAATTAATGGTTGAGGCATTTGCAATGGTGAAAACTGCTTGTAAACAACTTCTTGGTAAAGAATTCATGGTTGTTGGAAATAAAATGAAATGGGAAATGGTTCCTTTTGATGTTCAGTTGTTAGGAGCAGTAGTATTGCACAGAGGAGATATTGCAGAAATGAAAACCGGTGAAGGCAAAACACTAGTTGCAACAATGCCAATATTTTTAAATGCATTGACAAAAAGAGGAGTACATTTAGTTACAGTAAATGATTATTTAGCAGAACGAGATGCCGAATGGATGGGTTTAATTTATAAATATTTAGGTTTATCTGTTGGAAAAATTCTTAATACTATGCCTAATGAATTAAGAAAAGAGAATTATAATTGTGATATTGTATATGGAACAAATAACGAATTTGGTTTTGATTATTTGCGTGATAATATGGCTGTTGATCTAAAAGGTACGGTTCAGCGTGATTATTGTTATACTATTGTTGATGAGGTTGATTCTGTTCTTGTTGATGAAGCGCGAACTCCATTAATTATTTCCGGTCCGGTAAAATCAAATACAAATGAATTGTTTAAAAAGCTTAATCCAACAATAAATGGTTTAGTAAAAGCGCAGCAAAGATTAGTATCTAAAATTCTGACCGAGTTTGAGGATATGGATGAAGATTCAGATGCGATTGAGCGTGGAACAAAATTGTTAATTGCTCACAAGGGTTTACCCAAAAATAAAAGATTAATGAAAAAATTGCAAGAACCGGGAATGCAAAAACTTTTATTTGATACCGAATCGTTTTATCTACAAGAGAAAAAAATTGAAAAGGTTGAAGAAGAACTTTATTATTCAATTGATGAAAAAAGTAATATAATAGATATTTCAGATAAGGGAAGACATTTGCTTTCACCGAATGATCCCAATCAATTTATTATTCCGGATATTGGAGATGAATTTGCGAAAATCGATGAACAAAATGATCTTTCTCATAAGGAAAAAGAAGAAAAAAAGAATGAAATTCAACGTCTTCATAGTAAAAGAAGTGAAACAATTCATAATTTGCAGCAATTATTAAGAGCGTATTCACTTCATGAAAAAGATGTCGATTATGTTGTCAAAGATGGTAAGGTTTTAATTGTTGATGAGTTTACAGGTAGAATACTTCCAGGAAGGCGTTATAGTGAGGGTTTACACCAAGCAATAGAAGCAAAAGAAAATGTGAAAATTGCCGGTCAAAATCAAACATTAGCTACCATTACATTACAAAATTATTTTCGTATGTATGACAAACTTGCCGGAATGACAGGAACGGCTATAACTGAAGCAGATGAATTTCAGGAAATATACAAATTAGAAGTAGTTAGTATTCCTACAAATAAGCCGTGTGTTCGTGATGACAAAGAAGACATGATATATAAGACAAAAAGAGAAAAATATACTGCTATAATTAATGAAATATCAAGATGTTATAAAAAGGGGCAGCCGGTATTAGTTGGAACAATTACAGTTGATGTATCAGAAACAATAAGTAGGATTTTAAAAAGGACAAAAATTCCTCATAATGTACTTAATGCAAAGCAACATCAACGAGAAGCAGAAATAGTTTTAAGAGCAGGAAATTCCGGAGCAGTTACAATTGCTACGAATATGGCTGGAAGAGGAACCGATATTAAAATTACCGATGAAGTAAAACAATTAGGTGGATTAAAAATAATTGGTACTGAGAGACATGAATCAAGAAGAATTGATTTGCAGTTAAAAGGTAGATCAGGAAGGCAGGGAGATGCCGGTGAATCACAATTTTTTCTATCACTCGAAGATAATTTAATGCGTCTATTCGGTAGTGAAAGAGTAAGCAATATTATGGATAGAATAGGAATTTCCGATGGTGAAGTAATTACACATTCAATGATTTCAAGATCAATTGAAAAGGCACAAAAAAAAGTTGAAGAACGAAATTTCGGAATTAGAAAACATTTGTTGGAATATGATGATGTAATGAATCAACAAAGAGAAGTGGTGTATGACAGGAGAAATTATGCATTACACGGAGGTAATTTACAGGAAGAAATAGATACAATGATCAATGAATATATTGATGCAATTGTTATGCAATTTACAGATCATCCTGAAACGGAATATTGGAATTGGGAAGCATTAAGACAAGAAGCGATAAGTGTATTAATGACTGATATTCACAAAGATGAATTTGATAAAAAGATAAATAGGGAATTATTAAAGAAAAAATTAATTGAAAAGGCAAAAGATACATATAAAAGAAAAAATGAAATTATTCCATCTGAAATAATGAGACAGCTGGAGAGATGGGCATATTTAAGAACTATTGATAAATTATGGAAAGAACATCTTTTTGAATTAGACCAAGTAAAAGAGGGGATTGGTTTACAAGCTTATGGGCAAAAGGATCCATTAATCGCATATAAATCGGAAGCGTTTAGATTATTTAAAGAATTATTAGATAAAATTAATCATGACTCTTTACAATTAATTTTTAGAACTGAAATAAAAACGGAAGGAAAACCGGATACAGATCAAGATAAAAGAATTTCAACTCAACATGCAGCCTCAACAAATATGGGTTTCCAAAATACAGGTCAAAATAATTCTAACAGCTCTGATAAAAAGAAAAAACAACCCTTTGTAAGAAAAACGAAAAAAGTTGGTAGAAATGATCCGTGTCCTTGTGGAAGTGGGAAGAAATATAAAAAGTGTTGTGGAAGATGATAACAAAAATGTTTATCATCGAATATGCCGAAAAAAGCACTTAAGAAATTTTAAAATAAGAATTAGAGAATGAATCCAAGAAACAAATATTTAATAATAGTTTTAAACACAGATAAAATTTATGAATTTATCAAATGCAATAGTCAGACAGCCAGGGATAAATTTTGCTGATGGAATTTCATCTCAATCACAAACACCTGATTATGAGAAAGCGCTATTTCAACATGACAATTATTGTAAAATATTAGAAAAGTGTGGATTAAAATTAATTATACTTAAACCTGATTTGCGGTATCCTGATGCAGAATTTGTTGAAGATACGGCAATTATAACCGAAAAAATGGCAATTATTACCAGACCTGGTAAAATTAAAAGACGCAATGAAACAAAAGAAATTAAATATATATTAGCTGATTTTAGAAAAATTGAACAAATTACTCCTCGTGGCAAAGTTGATGGGGGTGATATTCTAAGAATAGATAACCATTTTTATCTTGGATACTCTAAGAGAACTAATTTGAATGGAATTGATCAATTAAGATTACTATTTTCTAAATATGGTTATACTTCATCAGTTGTCCAAGTTGATGAAATTTTACATTTAAAGTCAGGTATAAATTATTTAGGTAATGGAGTAATAATTATACAAGAAAAATTGGTTAGTTTGCCTATTTTCAATTCTTATAAAAAAATAATTGTATCAGAAAACGAAAATTATTCTGCTAATTGTTTAAATATTAATGGGAAAATATTGATTCCAAAAGGATATGAGGAAACAAAAAAGAAATTAGAAAAATTGAACAATGAAATCATCGAATTGGGAATGTCTGAATTTATGAAAATGGATGGCGGATTAACTTGTTTATCGCTTAGATTTTGATTTTATAAATCACACTATTATAAAAACAAGGGAGTATACTCCCTTGTTTTGTTTATGATTATCAATTTTTTTTCCAAAAAAAATACTTTGGAGAAAAATAGTTGATTATTTTTATAAAATTATTAGAAAAGTTGTGTTCTAATATACTGATGTAATATAATCTTCTAAGATTTCTCTTCTTTTAACTGTAATATAAAGCACTGCTTTTAGAATATCACGAATACCAACTATACCAAAAAGTTTACCATTTTCCATTACTGGAATACGGCGTACTTTATGTTTATTCATTTGTTCCATTACGGTATCGATTTTAGCATTTAATTTGGCAGTAATAAGGTTGTCCCTTTTAGTCATATGATCTGAAACTTTCATACTTATTTCACTTGTATCACTATTAGCTTTACGACAATCTTTGTAATATAAAAAACGAAGAATATCTCTTTCAGTAATAATTCCATACACTTCTTCATCTTTTACGATCATAACAGAACCAATATTATGCTTGTTCATAATTTTTAATGCTTTACAAATTTCATCGTCAGGTCCAACTGTGTATATTTTTGTCCCTTTTTTCTTAAGAATATCTTGAACTTCCATTTTAATTCTCCTTTATTAAGTTTTTTGATTTAAAAATGTTTTAAAATTAACAGTTCCATACTTATATTTAACTAAAAAATCTGATAAAATTGTTTTAATAAATTTTAATGCTTTTTGAAGATTTGCTTTTGCATTTTCACTTATTGATTGTTGAAATTCCCACTCGTATCCTTTGATTTGTAGCAGAAATGTTTGAGGTAGTTGTTTTTTCATTTCAGAACATAAATTAAGAATAAATCCGGGAGATACTGCATGCATTGTAAAGTTAACTTCAGGATTTGGCTTCACTAAATCAATATCAAAATCTGAAATGTTTTTCTCTTGCGTAGCATCAGCGAAAATAACTAAATCATAAGATGAAATATTATCTGCATCTTCAATATTAAGTTGATAATTTGAATCAAAATCAATATTGTGCCAAGCTTTCATTTTTACCCATTCACTTATTTGTTCTGTAAATGCAACTCCAACCCCATCATCTTGGCGTCCAGGATTTCCATAACCATAGAAAAGTATTTTAGGTAATTTATTCATTAATCCTTTGTTTTAATATCTAACAAATTATTGTTTGAATCATAAAGTTTGACTTGTAATGGTAATTTTCCGATTGCGTGAGTTGCACAACTCAAACATGGATCATAAGCACGAATACCAACTTCAACTGCATTTAACATTCCTTCATCGATTTTTTCTTGTCCAGAAATGAATTGTTTGGCTGCACTTTCTACAGCGAGATTCATAGGTATATTGTTATTTGTGGTTGAAACAATCAAGTTGGCCATTGTGATTTGGTCATCTTTGTTGATTTTATAATGATGAAATAGTGTTCCTCTAGGTGCTTCCAATACTCCAATCCCTTCATTTCCTTTTTTACCTTTTGTAACTAATTCACCTTTCATTAAATTCGGATCATTTAGTAATTCTTTCATCATTTCTGCACAGTGAAGAATTTCGATCAAACGAGCCCAATGATAATGCATTGACATATTATTAGGTTTTCCATCAGTATATGCCTGAAATATCTCAAATTCTTTTTGAGCCAATGGAGATGGAATAAAATCAACGGTATTCAAACGAGCTAAAGGGCCAACTCTATACCAACCGTCTTTAGGTCCATATTTTTTCAAATAAGGAAATTTCATATAGCTCCAACTTCGTACTTCTTCAGCAATATGTTTTAAATAATCCTGCGTATCAACATCATTTAATATTTTATTTCCTTCAGAATCAATTGCTCTTAAAACACCATGATAAAGATCTAATGCACCGTCTTTTCGTACCATACTAAGATGTTTAGAAGGATATGCTGCAAAATTATCAATGACATCTTTATGATCTTTGTGATAGTTTTTGAAAAAATCAAGTCCACCAAGTGACCATTCTATCATTTTATCAATATTCATTGGATCAGGGCCGTTGATCAATGATATTTTGTTGTGAATTTCAAGATGTCTATTTATTCCACCTGGAATTGCACCTGTTCCATGAATTTTTTTACCGGCTGTAACTTTGATAATTTCTTGTCCATATTTACGCATCATTACTGCCTGTACTGCCAATTCTTTATGCATTTTTGCAATACCAATTACATTTCTGATAGCCGGATCACCATCAATTCCAAATAACAAATCTGGTGAAGCGAGATGGAAGAAATGTAAAACATGAGATTGAAAAACCTGGCCAAAATGCATTAAACGTCTCATTTTTTCACCGGTTGGTGTTAACCCATCTCCAGTTCCAGCTCCCACAATAACATCCATTGCTTTTGCTGCTGCCAAGTGATGGCTAACCGGACATATTCCACATAATCGTTGTACCGTCACAGGTGCTTCCCAATAAGGTCTTCCCTGGATAAATTTCTCGAATCCACGAAATTCTACAATATGCAATCTACTCCGTTTGAAATTATTATTATCATCTAAATGTATGGTTACTTTTCCATGACCTTCAACTCGTGTTACCGGCTCAATTGTGATTTTTTTACCCATTCTTACCTCTTATTAATCAAATTTATATGTTTTGTATTCAGGATCAATTTCTTTGCCATTCAATAGAGCTACAAGTGCGTCCCAAATTAAATCAGCTCTTGGTGCACAGCCCGGAAGAAAATAATCAATTTTTACAACCTCATGACAAGGATAAACTTTATCTAAAATCATAGGCAATTCTTCATCATTTGGTAGAATATTATTTTTATTGATTGTAGATGGTGAATCTTGATAAGCTTCTTTTAAACAGCTTTCAATACTGTCTTTATTATTTCTCATTGCCGGTAAGCCACCCATTATTGCACATTCACCTAATGAAATTAATATTTTACAATTTTTACGGAATTCTTTTAGGACATGATAATTCTCAGAATTTGCGACGCCACCTTCAATTATTCCAATGTCACATTTTTTTGTAAATGTCTTTATGTCATCAATTGGAGATTTATTAAAATCAACCAAGTCAATTAATTGCAAAATTCTATCATCAATATCTAAAAAAGACATGTGGCATCCAAAACAACTTGCTAAAGCTGTGGTTGCTACTATCGGTTTACTCATGATCGAACCTCCATAAGTTTTTCTATATCACTACCGATTGGTTTATTATCATATTTGCGAGTTCCGATAGGGTCGATAAACCCGCGTTCTTTTTTCAGAATAGCACCAACAGGGCAGATGTCCATTGCTTCTTGAGCTTTTTCATCTGAAATATTTTTTGCTAATTCGTTATCGATACTGATCATAATTTTTTTACCTCTATTTTTGAATGCAAAGATATCTTTACCATCATCAGTTTTTATTCCACGAGCGCATCTTTTACATTTTATACATCTGTTGTGATCAATCATTAATTTTGGATTTGAAGCATCAATATCTTTATTAGAAAATGAATATGAAAATTGTGGAACATCCATTTTCAATCTATAAGCAAGTGCTTGTAATTCACAATTGCCGCTTTTTTCGCAAGATGGACAAAAATGATTTCCTGTAATAAACATTGTTTCAATAATGATTTTTCTAAGTTCATTCATTTCTTTTGTATCGTTTTCAATTTCCATTTTAGGTCTGACTGTTGTAGTACAAGCAGTCATTGGGCGTCCATTTACTTTTACACTGCAAACTCTACATGAAGCTTGTGGCTCAAGATTTACATAATTGCATAACGTTGGAATATATATTCCATTGTTACTTGCAACTTCAAGTATTGTTTGACCATGCTTTACAGATAACTCTTTTCCATCAATTAATATTTTAAATTTCTTTTTCATTATTACTCCTCAATATTTGGTTTTCTTCCGGTTGCATTACAATATTCTTTAATTGCAGAATTAATGTCAAAAGTTGAGATTATGTCTGAATCTTCAAGGATTTTGCTTTCATAAAGTTTCGGAAAATTTTTCAATGTTGTAACAATTGGATGAAATGAAGTTTGCCCTAATCCACACCTATTCATTTTCATTACTTTTTCCCATTCTAACATATTATCTAAATCAGCTTGGACACCTTTACCATTAATAATTTTTTGTAATGTATTGCGATAGATAACTATTAAATTTCTACATGGTACACAAGATCCACAAGATTCTTCAATAAAGAAATTTGTATAATTTAAAACTATATCTTTTAATAAATCTCGTTTATTGCCGATTATCACAATTGAGCCACCTGTTCCGAGGTCTGAATAACGAATTTGATTTTCAAATTCATCCTGTGAAATACAGTTTCCGGAAGGTCCACCGATTTGTACTGCCTGTACATTACTTGCTCCGGCCATATGAAGCATTTCAGTTATTGTTATTCCCCATTCAACCTCGTAAATTCCCAGTTTTTCACAGTCACCTGAAATACTTAATAATTTTGTTCCCCGGGACTCTTCTGTTCCCATTTTTTTGAACCAATAATTACCTTTATTTAATATTTTCACAACGGAGCAAAGTGTTTCTACATTATTAATTACTGTTGGTCTATCTAAATATCCTTTAACAGCAGGGAAGGGGGGCTTGTAGCGAGGTTCACCTCTGTTGCCTTCAGTAGATTCAAGTAAAGCAGTTTCTTCACCACAGACATAAGCTCCACCGCCTAATTGAATTCTTATATCAAAATTAAATCCATCTTGTCCTAGAATATTTTTACCAAGCAGATTTCTTTTACGCATTTTATCTAAGATATTTTCTAAATATTTTTTCAAATATTTATATTCATGACGAAGATAAAGTATTCCTTCATCAGAATCTATTGCATATCCACATATAGCCATTCCTTCAAATATGAGTTCAGGTTTTTCAGTTAGTATTACTCGATCTTTAAAAGTCCCAGGCTCTCCTTCGTCTGCATTACAAAATATGTATCTTTTACCTTCAGGTGTTTTTGCTGTAAACTTCCATTTTAGGTCAGTTGGAAAACCTGCTCCACCACGACCACGAAGCTCAGCATTTTCTATCTCATTCACAACTTCCATTCTCTCTTGTTCAATTATTTTCAACAATGCCGAACCAGGTATATAATCGTCAGATAAAATTGCTTTCTTTATATGAATATTGTTATTGACCATAGAATGAATAAGTTTGTGACTGTTTTTCCCATCGCCAAGATTTGCTTTCATTAAATTGTTAATATCTTTTCCATCTTTCATGTTTTTTACAATCTCTTTTACTTTTTCAGGTGAAAGATTTGTAAAAACTTTATTATTAATTAAAGCTGATGGTTCCTGATCGCTCATTCCAATACAAGAAGTGTCGAAAAGTCCAATCAGTCCATCATTTGTTACCGAATTGAATTTAATCCCAATTTCTTCTTCAAAAGCTTTTGCTACTTCTTTACGACCATTCATATATGCTGAAACACTGTCATTTAAATAAATTGTATATTTACCGGTGTATTTTAGTGTAAGAAAATGATAAAAAGAGATTGTTTCTAAAATATGCACCTTTGGTAGATCTAATTTTTCAACTAAAATATCAATTGCATCATCAGGTATATAGTTGAATTGTTCTTGAATATTCAGTAACATATCCATGAGACGTTTTTTATCATTTGCGTGATGGGTAATAATATTATTTACGGTTTTTTCCATATTGTTCTTCTCCCATTTAAGATAATTTATTTTTATTTAAAAAATTAAACCAATTTTCCATTCCGTTACCGGTTTTTGAGGATAATTCCAATATTTTCAATTTTGGATTAACTTTTTTAATATTTTCTTTTAATTGTTTTAGATCTATTTCTAAGTAAGGTGTTAGATCGGTTTTTGTAATAATACAAACAGAAGAATTTTGAAAAGCGAGAGGATATTTTAATGGTTTGTCTTCACCTTCAGTAGTACTTAAAACAACTACGTTAAAATGAGCACCAACATCAAATTCTGCAGGGCAAACAAGATTTCCAATATTTTCAACAAATAAAATATCAATATTAGTCAAGTCAATTTCTTCTAAAGCTGATTTGATCCAACCTGATTCAAGATGACAATCGCCACCAAAAGGACCGGTATTTATTTGATAAGAAAGCATTCCAGCGTTTGATATTCTTTGAGAATCAAGTGTAGTTTCAATATCACCTTCGATTACTGCTAATTTACCATTAAAATTTTTTGCAGTATTTTCCAATAATGTGGTTTTTCCGGATCCGGGTGAACTCATTAAATTTATAAATAAAACGCCCTTTTCTTTTAAAATATTTCTTAATTCCATGGCCATTTTGTCATTTGTGGCTAAAATCTTTTTCATTACTTTGATTTCTTTTTCTTGCATTTTTTTTCAATCACCTAAACATTAATAATTAGAAAGTTTTTCTATTTATAAATTTACTTTATTTATAAAACATACCCTCATTATAAAACATAAATTTAGCATTTATTTATTATTTAGTCAAGGGAAAATGATAAATAATATGAGTCGATATTAAGGATTGATCGTGGTATTTTGTAAATCGTCCTGTAAAATTTAGTTAAGGTCATTAACATTATTAATTTTGGCATTAGAACATATAAAATCAATTATGGAATTAAATTACTTTATTAGTAACAATTTTTTATTTGCTGAAGCAGATCAGGAATATTGGAATTACTTAGAAACGAGTGCAACTTTAAAAAATAATTGTGAAATTAAACTATTTTCTGAATTTAGATTTAGAGATGATATGGAAAATCATTATAATTTTTTAGGTTTTGGTATTAGAAAAAAAATTAATTCGTGGATTTCTATTAGCGAAAGTTATAAACATATATTTTTTAAAAAAGAAAATGAATGGAAGCAAGAATATCGTCCATACTTTGATCTAAAATTAATAAAACAATTCAATAAATGTAATTTAAGCAATAGAAGTAGAATTGAGCTAAGATTAAAGAGTGATGATAATTCACTAAGGTACAGAAATAAAGTTGGTTTTAAACTAACAAATTATTTTTCTAATTTACAGCCATCTATATATGAAGAAATATTTTATGATTTTAAGGTAAATGAGTTAAATAAGAATAGAATTTATTTGGGATTATCATTTCCAATAATATATGATTTTAGTGGTAATATTTATTACTTATTTGAAAGCAACAAAAAAGACACTTGGAATAATACGAATGTTTTAATAATTAATATGAAATATAATTTTTAATATAAAGAAAATAATTATTATCTATTTACTAAAAAAAATATCAATTTCATTTTTTACAACATTCGAAACTTTATCACCAAAATTCATTGATTTTGGTTGAATTCCAATATAAATGGTTTTTAAATCTTTATGTTTAAGTAAATATTTTTCAATTAGAGCGATAGAAAATGTATGAGTACTAAAATCAAACTTATCAATTTTTTCCGATTCAATTAATGAAATTGTTCCCGGGTCTTTGTTAAATTCAGTGCTGTCAATAAAAACAACGATTTTTGGATTATGATCAAGTATTTCTTGTAAATGATTTTCTGGATTTTTACCTGCATTTATAAAGTTGGAATTAGAATAATCCGTAATATTTTCTAATTTATCAAGCAGTATTAGACCTGCTGCATCATCACCACGATCATGATTTCCCAATCCAACAAAAACGATTTCTTTTTTATTATATTTTAAAAGTAATTTATCAAGAGTACTAAAATTCATCCGAAACTACGATTTTGTAACGGCATTTAGGGCATACTTCTTTTATTTGATCTTCTCTTCGTATTCTATCTTTTGGTTTAGAAGGATCTAAATCAAAAAATTGAGCTTGTGTTTCCAATAAGAAATTAGGATGTGCATAAGCTTTTGCTCCTAATCTTTCCTTTATCCAGTTAAGATGATCACGACATCCGATAACTTCACCGCATACTTCACAGAAAACAATTTCTTTTTCGATTGTTTCTACAGTGTCAGGATCATTGAGATCGCTTGTGGAGTGCGAATATTCAGTCGTACATATAATACCTTTTTCTGTGGTACAATGTTCTTCGCATTGTCCACATTGAATACAGGATGTATAGTTTACCCTTAGAACACGTTTTAAATTTTCTTTATCGTCAGATAATTCGATAGCAGTTGCCGGACAAACTTGAACACAAGCACCACAACCAATGCATTCTTCTTCGTCATATCTTGGAAAACCACGATAATGTTTTGATGGTTCAAATGGTTCTTTGGGAAATTTTGTTGTATAAGGTGCTGTAAAAAAAGAGGTTAATGCTTCTTTTACTTCTCGTAATTTTGGTAAAAACATTCTTTACTCCATTTATAAAAAGAATAATTATTTATTTTCGTTATCTTCTGCATATTGATCGACGACTGTTTTTTCGTCTAATTTGATATTGCTACGGTGAGAAGCATGTGAAATTGCATGAGCTGCGGTAGGAGAGGCGAGGAAGATGAATATTATTCCTAAAATTGCCTTAAATCCAAAATTATTGAACCCTTGAAGAACAAATATTCCAAGTAAAATTCCACCAGTGCCGAAAGTAACACTTTTAGTAGCAGCCTGTAAACGGTTATAAACGTCAGGAAGTCGAATTAATCCTAATACACCGAAAAAATCAAATACAACGCCAATATATATCAAACCAAATCCAATTATTTCTCTAATCATCAAGATGCCTCCTTTCTAAAATTTTTGCGAATGCAAGTGAAGCAATAAAACTTAATAACCCCCAAATAAGTGCAATATCCATATAAAATGATTCATCATAAAATAATCCAATAATAGCTAATAATCCAATAATTAATATACCGAAAATATCAACAGCTACAATTCTATCTGCGGCAGATGGCCCAAAAATCACTCTATATAGAACGAACAATGAAGCAAATAGGATTACATTAATTAATTTAAATATGATTTCACCTTTGTATACAAAGAAATTACAATATGCTAAAATGCCTAAAATAATTATTCCAAGTATCCAACGAAATATTTTCATTCGAATACCTCCATTAAGATTTTTTCAAATCGATTACCAATATCTTTTGTGTTGTCTTCTATTTTTTTTGAATGTACATCAATACAATGAATATACAATTCTTGTTTTTCTAGATTGATATCAACTGTTAATGTTCCGGGTGTAAGTGTTATTGAATTTGCAAGAATGGTCATTGCTGATTCTTTTGTAAGCTTAGTTTTAATTTTAACAATACCGGGATTAATCGGTACTTTTGGATGTACAACCAAATATGCAACATGAACATTTGCTTTTATAATTTCCCATAAGAATTTAATAATATACAAAAGCGCATATCCGATCCTTTTAAAAATATGTTTTCTTTTTTCTGTTGTTATCAAAAAATGACCGGCTATTAAGGCAACAAAAATAGCAATAATAATACCAAGAATTACCTCTTGTAGATTTGTAATATCAGTAAGTGCAAACCAGACAAGCAATGATAAGAAAAAAACAGTTATCCTACTTCTATTTTTTAGAGACATATATTTTTACCTCCCGAGTACTATTTTCATATATTCACTATTATTGTTAATTACTTCAACGATTGGATCTAAAGTTACTTCTTTAATTTCTGGAATGATTACAATTGCTCCTGCGAAACATAAAAAAGCTAGAGTTATCATCGCAAATTTCATGCCGAAACTCGTTATATTTTTTGTAATTTTTGTTTTATTTTCACTATGAAATCCAAAGCGTTGTACTTTTAGTAAAGCGGCTAATGTCTGAATACTTCCTATCACGGCTAAAGCAGTTAAGAATGGATGTCCAGATTGAATAGCAGCAATAATAATAATAAGTTTACTAAAGAATCCGTTAAAAGGTGGGATTCCTGAAATTGCAAGAGAAGCGATCATAGATGTTTTTGAAGTAACAGGCATTAATTTTGTAAGCTTTCCCATTTTCTTTAAGTCGCGAGTTCCGGTAGTCATTTCAACTGAACCTGCATTATAAAAAAGAAGTGATTTGAAAATTGCATGATTAAATAAGTGAAAAACTGCACCTAATATTCCTAAAGTTGAACCAATTCCTAGTCCTAAAAGAATATAACCTATTTGACTGATACTACTGTAAGCAAGTAATCTTTTCATATCCCATTGAGCAATTGCAAGAAATCCTGCAATTAAAATAGAAATAACGCCCAATGTCATAAAAATATTAAGGAAAAATTCGGGTGCTCCGAATACATTAAAAAAGATCCTAATTATAGCATATATTCCGAGAACCTTGATCAATACACCTGATAACATCGCTGAGATTGGAGCTGGAGCCGATGAATGAGCATCCGGTAACCAAGTATGGAATGGAATAATAGCTGCTTTTAAACCAAATCCCATGAGAAATATTCCACCTACCAAATATACTATTTTATAACTGATATTTGGAATTTGTTCGGCAATTTTTGCTAATGTCAGTGTGGAAGTTGCTGAATAAAGAATAGCAATTCCGACTAATATAAAAGTGGAAGAAACGACACCCATAATTGCATATTTGAAAGCCGCTTCGAATTCTTCTGCTTTTCCTCCGTAAGCAACAAGGGCAAATGCAGAAATTAATGCAATCTCCATAAAAACAAACAGGTTGAAAAGATCTCCCGTAACAATAACACCATTCATTCCTGTAATAAGAAACATAAATAGAGCATAATATTTCCAATTTGTAGAAATATGACGAATATATTGTCTCGAGTAAATAAGCGATGTAAGTGAGATCAATCCAACAATTATAAGCATAAAAATAGTGAGCGAATCTTGTACTAAATTTATACCAATCGGTGCTTTCCAGTTTCCAATTTTGTAAACAATTACTTCTTGGTTTTGTGTAAAGAAATTATAAATTGCTCCCAACAGAAGTAATAGTGACGAAAAAATTGATAATCCGTTAGCGAAATTATCTTTTTTCCCTGCAACAATTGCAATTAAAAAGGCAGTCAATAAAGGAATAATAATAAAAAATGGTAAGATCATCCTGATAGCTTCCTTATTTTTGTTATGTCATAAGTTTTATATTTTTGAAATAATTTTAATGCCAATGCAACAAGTAGTGCAGTGGTTCCTAATTCAATTACGATTGATGTAAGAACTAATGCTTGTGGAAGTGGATCAACCATTGGTATTATTTCAACTCCCTTTCTCAATATTGGAAAGATACTTCCATTTCTATAGGCAAATAAAATTAGTAATAAATTTGTAGCATATCCCATAATTGAAGCAGAAAGAATTATTTTGATCAAATCTCTTTTAGTTAAAATTCCATATAATCCCACTAACATTAAAGTAAAACATAATAAATATAGGATCATAATGATTCTCCTTCGTCTAATTTTAAACCGGCTAATACCCAAACTACAAGAAATAGTGACATTGCCACTTTTATTCCGATTATTATATTTAACACCGGTATTGTTCCTGCACTAAGTAATCTGAATAATTCTCCTTTAGAAATAAAATTTAATAAAAATGTGGTTCCAATTAAAAATCCAAGAATTCCCAAAACAAGAAATAATGTAGCACTTATTGATTCCAATTTTTCTAAAAAATTGATATTTAACCAATTATTTGTGAATTCTCTACCAAATGCTATCATAACATTCAATAGGGCCAATGCAATAATAACTCCACCGGCAAATCCACCACCTGGAGTCAAATGCCCATGAAAAATAATATAACATCCATAAAGAATTATTATCGGAACTGTAATTCTCGTAATTGTTTTCACAATGATTGTCATTCCGGAATTATTGTCCATTGAATATCTCCTATCTATGTGATTTTGATTTAATTCGTAAAACTGTCAATGCACCAAGAATTGCTGTAAACAATACAGTTACTTCACCAAGCGTGTCGTAAGCTCTATAGTCCAAAATAATTGATGTAACTAAATTTGCGGCTCCTGTATCTGAAGCTCCATTATTCAAATAATATTGTGCGGTATTCATAAGTGGTTCACCAAATTCAGGAAGCAAGTTCAATATTGAAGCAGTAAAATATAAAATCGCAAGCAGAGTAATAATTGTAATTCCAATGAGTATTTTATTTACTTTTGATGGTTCTTCTTGATGATAATCTTTTTTTACAAATGCTCTTACCATAATGATCAATGCGAATATTTCGAATAGGAATTGAACAATTGCCAAATCTGGAGCTTGTAAAAAGATAAATGAAAGTGAAACACCGAGGCCAACAACACCAACAGCAATTACTGCTGAAAGAATATCTTTAATTTCTAAAGCTACAATTGATCCGATTATCATAAAGCTTAATATAAAAATAAGCCAGGTCTCTATAGGCATTTATTCCTCCGTTATTTTAAATTAACAATAAAAATATAAGCAAACCGACAACAATGTATAATAAATAGAGGTGCAATTGTCCGGGATGTGCTTGTTGTAATAATTTCGCTGTAGAATTAGTGAATTTAGTAGTAATATCATAAATATCAAAATATTTTTTTTCTGCCCAACTATACAATGTATTTAGCGGTTTCATATTTTTTACTTCATTATAAAATTCTGTACCAAGAATTCTAAATCTTTCTTCTGCATCCATTCCACCAAGATAATTATTATCAAATTTTACTTTTTTTGTAAACAAGTAAATAATCATTCCTGTAACAAATGTTAACCCAAATAGTAAGATTATTAATTGTGGATTATATGTACCAATAAATTGTGGAGCACTAAGTCCTAAATCCTGTAATGCTGGAATAATAAAATTATTTAGTGGAATTTTTACTGCCCAAATTCCAAAGATAATACAGAGTGAAGAAAGCAATCCGGTTGCCAGAATTTGATTAATTGGTGTCCTTTTGATCTTAGCAAATTTTTTCTGATATTTTCCAAGAAAAATTGCATGAATGAATTTTATAAAAACTGCCAAGGTTAAAGCAGAACCAAAGATAGCGAGAATTAAGCAAATTAACATCCAAATCTGATATCCTACAGTTAATGTCGCAGTTTTTTCAATTATACCTTGATAGATCATCCACTTAGAGAAAAATCCATTAAAAGGTGGAACGCCAGAAGTGGATAATGTGCCGATAAGAGCCATAATAAAAGTAAAGGGCATTATTTTTCCTAATCCACCAAGTTTATTTAATTCATTTGTTCCAGTTCGTTTCTCTACAGAACCGAGTGCAAGAAATAAATTGGATTTGTAAATTGTATGATTTATCATATGAAATAATCCGCCGGCAAAAGCGAGAATACTTCCACTGCCAATTCCCATAATCATATATCCAACTTGACTAATGGTGGAATAACCGAGAAGTTTTCTTCCATTATTCTGTATCATTGCCATCATTGCTGCAATAATTATTGTAATTGCACCTAAAGTTACTATAATCAAATTTACTAAAATATCTATTTCAAAAAGAGTAGTAACCATTCTTGCTAACAGATAAATACCTAGTAATTTATCTAATGAAGCCGGTAAAAATGCGACACTTTCCACAGGGGAATCCTTGCTATAATCCGGAACCCAAGTATGAAATGGAAAACCACCTGCTTTAGAAAATGAAGCGATTAAAAATAAGAAAAATGCCGTATAAGATAATCCATCAACAAGTGGAATATTTGTTGATAATAATGACCAAGAGTTTCCGGGATTTAAAAACCAAACAATAGCTAATCCCATAATTAGAAAAGCATCACTACCACCGATAATTAAAAAAGTTTTCTTTGCGGTTTTAGGAGTATCTTTTGTTTTTCCAAGTAAATTGAATAAATATAATGTTAATCCGGACAAACCCCAGAAAATTAAAAAACTGAAAGAGTGTTCACTTAAGATCACTCCGTTACTGAAAGCTAATGTTAGGGGATATAACGCAAAAAATTGTTTCTGAATATTATTTTCTACACCTTTTAGTGAAAATATCAAAATTATGAAAGAAAGTAATTGTATTCCAGCTAAGGCAAAGTAAGACATTTTATCAAGAGAAAGAATGGTGTTTGAAAATAATGTAAACGTTTCATTATTTGCATTAAAAAGATTTATTGTAATTATTGAAGTTACTACCAGAGTTGCAAAAACAAGAATTTTTCTTAGAATTGTAGGCAAGAAAATATTCAGAAATGAAATAGCAAGTGGAATTAAAATTAATAAAAGCAGATTGTTATTTAACATTAGAAATTCCCCCTGATGTTAGAAGTTTTATCACGAGATAATTTTAATAGATCTATATTATTCTTTTTATTGTTCTTGTCGGTTACTCTTATCGCTCTTTCGGTGCAACAATAACAAGGATCAACTCCGGCTAAAGTTATAAGTGCGTCAGCGATAGGAATTCCTTTACAGCTTGCCTGAAAAGTTGGAATATTATTATAACTTGGGGCACGAACTTTATGTCTGATCGGACGATTTGTTCCATCTGTCCTAACATAATGGAAAACTTCACCCCGAGGAGCTTCATATCTTCCAATACCTTCACCAGCTGATATTTCTTTTACATTATTTAAAATCGGTCCATCAATTATTTTCAATTTATTCAAGCATTGGCGACATATTTTAATTGATTCTAATGTTTCCAAAACACGAACCACAAACTTATCATAGACATCACCGTTTTTAGTAATAATTTCATTAAAATCTACAAGATCATAAGCATCTGTCGGCTCATCTTTTCTAATATCTCCTCTTACTCCGGAAGCTCTGCTAGTTGGTCCAACAGCACAAAAATCAATTGCATCTTTTTTTGACAGAATTCCTACATTAACCAGTCTTGATCTTAAAACAGGATCATCGTTAGCTATTTTAGCTATCATATCCATTTTTTTATCTAATGTGTCAAGGATTTTATTCAATTCAGGTACAGATGCAGGATCAACATCTTTTCCTACACCACCAACTCTCAACATGCCGTAATGATTACGGTTTCCTGAAATGATCTCAAACATTTGTAAAACAGGTTCACGATATTTCCAAGCCCACATCCAAACTGTGTCATATCCAATAAAATGTCCGGCTAATCCGACCCAGAGAAGATGACTATGAATTCTTTCTAATTCTCCAACTAAAGTTCTAATATATCTACCTCTCAACGGAATTTCAATATTGTCTACATCTTCAACAGCATGAACACAAGCAAGTGGGTGAGAAGTTGAACAAATTCCACAAATTCTTTCAACTAGATAAATTGACTGTGTAAATGTCTTCTGCTCAGAAATAAATTCATGTCCACGATGCATCCAACCGGTATCCATATCAATATCAACAACCGTTTCACCATCAACGGTAATATTAAAGTATTCAGCTTCCTCTAATAACGGATGAAAAGGACCAAGTGGAATT
This sequence comes from Fidelibacterota bacterium TCS52, assembly GCA_001577215.1. Taxonomy (GTDB): domain Bacteria; phylum Fidelibacterota; class Fidelibacteria; order Fidelibacterales; family Fidelibacteraceae; genus TCS52. Next base: position 14,909 of record LSCC01000005.1, on the reverse strand, counting down.
TGATTTTTATTTACAATATTTTTTAAATTGCTTTTTGTTTTCATAAAATTTTATCTCCCACATCGCATTGGTTTATTTGGAGCTTTTGGATGATTTCTTGATAATAGTGGTATTGGTCTCGGATGTCCAATAAATTTTATTCCCCACCATTCTGCCATTTCTCTTTCAATCCATTCGGCACCTTTTACAATTGGTGTTATTGAATTCATTTCAGGGTTCTCTTTATCTTTCATAACAACTCGTGGACAGTAATAATTCCCTGTTTTGTCATCAGAAAAATGATAAAGTGCTTCAACCCCATTATATGTCTCTGTTGCAGTTGCAGTTGATAATCTGCAACCCATTTTATTAAAAAGATGGTCGATAATTTCAAGAATATCGTCATTTTTTACTTGAAAATATAGACGCCTTTTCTTTTTGATCTCAACTTTTATTTTAGATCCCATTTCATTTATAAATTCTTGATAATCAGCCATTTAATTTCTCCATTAATTTTGCTACTCCTTCTATCATTGCTTCTGGTTTTGGAGGACATCCGGGAATATACATATCTATTGGAATAACAGATTCCCTATTTTCAACTATATTGTAACTATTTTTGAAAACTGTTCCGGATGAAGGGCAACTTCCTATTGCAACTACAAAAATTGGTTTTGGTGCTTGTTCATAAATCTTTTTTATTTTAGGTGCTACCTTTTCATTGAATACTCCGGTTACAAGTAAAACATCTGCATGTCTAATTGAGCCGACTAATTTTATTCCCAACCTTTCAACATCATATTTAGGTGTGATTAAATCCAATATTTCAATATCGCAATTATTACAAGGTGAACCACTAATGTGAAAAACCCATAATGATTTCGCTAATCTCTTATTATACCATCCCATTTTACACTCCTAATATTGCTAAAATAATTGCTAATAGTCCAATTGGTGAAGCATATTTCCAGAAAAAATTTAAAGCGGTATCTGTTCTAATTCTTGGATTTGTATTTTTAATAATTATCATCACAACGACAATCCCAACATATTTTAGAATAAACCATAAAATTCCCAAACCAGTTAAATTAAAACCGCCTAAGAAGATTAAAATTAAAAAGAATGGAAAAATTACATACATCATAAAATGATTTAATTTCCAGAAAGCAAGTGGAGGACCACTATATTCCATTAACGGACCTTCTACTATTTCCGTCTCTGCTTCTGGAATATCAAATGGCTGCATTGTCATTTTTGCTTGAATACAAATTATGCTAAGTAAAAATGCAAGAATACCAGAAGCTGAGCCAATAAAGGCGCCATTAGATGCTTGGAAATTAATAATGCTTTCTAAATTAAGTTGATAACCTGATTTGATAATCGGAACTAAACATACAAGAATAAAAACCAATTCATCTCCAATAAGGAGTTTTACTTCTCTACCTGCTCCGATACTGGAATAAATATTTCCTGTCGATGCACCACCTAAAACTATCATAACCGAATAAATCATCATCAAATACATAATCACAAAAATATCTCCACCGAAACCAATGCCATAAAATAATGTTACACCAATCATTGTTGCAAGAAGTGATAATGTACCGAATGCCACGAATGGAGCTGCTATAAATAATGAATGTATGCTGTTTTTTATAAGAGTTGCTTCCTTGCCAAGTAATTTAAAAAAGTCGTTAAAATTTTGTAGAAATGGAGGACCAACTCTAAATGTGAATCTGGCTGAAACTTTTCTATCAACCCAACCAATTATTAAACCAAGAATAGATGTAAATAATATTCCGGGAAAAATAAATATAAAAAATAAGTATTCTAATTTCATTTTTTCCCCTCTTTTTGTAACCAATTAGGATTTATCACTGCCAAATATTTGCCAACAAAGAATAATTTTTTATCCGGATCTTCGTCTTTCATTTCTTTCATTTTAAAAGTTCCTTCCGGAGCTGTTTTTACACAAAGTGGAATATAATCGGGATTTTCTTTGAGTTGGTTAAGACAATTATCACATTTTGTTGTAACATAATTAATTGTTTCAGGTAGAATAGTTCCGAAAGGGCAGGCGAGAACACAACTTTTACAACCAACACATCTCATATTAAATCTTTTAATTGTTCCATTATCTTGTCGTTCAAGAGCTTCTTTAGGACATGCATCTACGCAAAAAGCTGATTTACACTGGCGACAATAAGATGCAAATTGAGCAATTTCTAAAAGAGAAAATAATCCCTCATTTTTTCGATGAAATAAATACTCGCATTCGATCTTATCTGCAGAAACATTTGATTCCATTAATTTAGGTATATTTATTAATAGTTTTTTCACTCCCAAATTGCCTCCTCGTTTTTTATCATTTCATAAGTGAAAACAGGACCGTCTTTACAAGCATAATATTTTCCAATTACACAATGACGACATTCTCCAAATCCGCAATACATTTTCTTTTCCATTGACAAATAAATGTTTTCATCTGTAAAACCATAATCTTTCAATGCAAATGTTCCAAATTTCATCATTATTGGAGGACCACAAACAACAGATGGATTATTTTTAGGATCTATATCAATTTTTTCAAGTAAAGTTGTAACAACACCTGTATTTTCATCCCATTTTTGATCTTCTGGAACCAAATCGACTGTTCTCAAAAAATTTACCCTATCGATCTTTCGCCATTTACTAATTGCATCTTTATAAATAAAATCTTTAGGTGTTTTGGCACCTCCTAAAAAAGTAATACTTTTATAGTTATCAACTTCATCTATTAATGTAAGAAATAATGATCTAGTAGGAGCCAATCCAACTCCTCCACCCATTATTACTACATCTTTATTTTTAAATTTTTCAATTGGATAGCCCTTACCGTAAGGACCTCTAATTCCAACCCTATCACCTACCTGTAATTCATGAACATGGTCTGTAACAAAACCCGTTTTCATAATTGTAATGTCCATTGTGTTAGAAACAAAATGAGAAGAAGATGGGGTGAATGGGCCTTCTCCAATTCCGGGAATGGATAATTCTACAAATTGCCCTGTCTTGAATTTTATTGATTTTTCAGGGCGAATTCGCAGAGTTTTAATTAATGGAGATTCTTGAATTATCTCAAATATTTTTCCGGGAATGACTTCAAAGGGATTTTTCATATATTGATTCTCCTTGAATCGGTTAATATTTATCTAACTTAATTCTTTTACTACTTTTCTAAAATCGATTTCGGCAGCACAAGCATCAATACATCTTCCACACCCGACGCAACCAATTTCATCAAAATTACTATCGAAATATGAGAATTTGCATAAATATCTATTTCGAAATCTTTGGTGCATTTTTGCTCTTGGTGAATCTCCTCCAGCAACGCGAGCATAACCATGATATTGACATGAATCATAACTACGAACTTTAACAAATTTTTCCGCTTCTGTTTCATCATTTAAAATGAAACAATAACAAGTTGGGCAGATATTTGTACAAGCACCACAACCAACACAAGCTTCTGAGTTTTCTATCCAGAGTTTTTCATTTTTATTTTTTAATTCTTTAAAATTATCTGTATGATAAAATTCTTTATTTTCTTTTTCTAATTTATTAAAAATGTCTTTTCTGTTTTCCTCTACTAATGAAACAACATCATTCGGAGCATCGTTAACAGCAACATGATCTTTAATAGTATCAATAAATTTTTTACCTTTTTCTGAACCCGCTACTATATAATAATAGTCATTGTTATTAACTTTTGATAAATTAATATCATAATTTGATTCTGCATAAGGTTTGCCACCAACTAAATTACAATGGCAACTATCGGTAATTTGATTACAATCAGTACTGATAATAAGAGTATTGTCACGCAAATTTTTGTAAGCAGGATCAATAAAATCTTCATTAATTAATGCTTTATCCAATATATTTAATGCTTTTAAATCGCAAGCTTTTATTCCTGCAATAATTCGTTTTTTTGAATGAATATTTGTAGAACTAACATTTTCCCGAGATAAATAGAAAAAAGTTTTTATCGGATCAATTGTTCTGAATGATTCTAGATCATATTCAATTTTTTTATCATTATTATATTTTATAAAAGAAAATTGTGCTTCATCCTTTTTATTATTTTTCTTTGGAAGTAATATCTCTTCATAATTATCGATTTTTTCAGAAATACATCTATTAAAAAATAAAAATAAATCTTCTCTCCTTATTATCATTTAATATACCTCCATATGTTCAAAAATTATTAAAATAATTTGAAATAAAAATGGTTAAAATATTAATTTTGATTTTGATATATTTGCTTTTATTTGCTATATCTTTTTTCATCTACTTTAAACTTACTATTTTTTAAATATTTTGTCAAGAAAAATTTTCAGATTAAGTGATTATTTTTCATAATTGACCGTAAAATCCAACAAATCGATATATAAATTTATGTAATTGGTATCAATATTATTAATATCGTCAAAGAAATTTTCAAAATCATTAGGTGTGGAAAACTGAGAATGGAGATTGAAAAACGGAATTTGAAATTGCCTGCCCATACAGGTGGGGAAATTGGAAATTCGTAATTGATAATTCACATTTTATAATTCATAATTTTTCTTTCTGTCTCCGCTATCTGGTTTTCATTCTCCCAAGGTCATCACATACTTTCTTGTATTTCAGTAATAAATTATGTAATTTTATAAATAAATAATTGATAACAGGAATTAGTTAAATGAAAAAAACAAATAGTAATTTATCAAAATCGTTAGATTTAAATTCTAATAAGTTTGTTCAAGCATGTGCTGGTGCCGGTAAAACATTTACACTAGCAAAAAGATATTGTGCCATTTTAGATGATTTCGCTGAAAGATCAAACTCCATTCCCAAAAATAAATGGCTCGGTGTTAAAAATATACTTGTAATTACATTTACAAAAAAAGCTGCGGCGGAAATGGAAAATAGGATCTATAAGGATTTGAATATTCTATTATCGAAAAATCCAATTGTTACATTAGATGAACAAGGTATCGAGTTTGGCGAAAATTTGCGTTCCGAAAAATATAATGAATATAAAGGGTGGCTTCGTTCAACATTTTCACAAAATATGATCTCAACTATCGATGGATTTTGTAATAAAATATTAAAGGAAAATGCTCATAAAATTGGATTAGACCCTTCGTTTAGATTAGAAGATGAATCAATTGCAAAGAAGAACTTTGACGAATTATTAGATGAATTTCTTAAAGAAAAATCTAAAAATTGGAATAAAGATTTAGAAAAAATATTAGACAAATCAACAATTAATAAAGTTAAACAATTTTTTGAATTTTTTGATCAACACAAAGAGGAATTATCAGATTGGATCGAAAGAATAAATTTTAAATCTGAGAATGATATTTGGCAAGATTGGTTAAAAAATTATACTCCAAAATTTGCTGTTGACAAATGGAACAATAAATTCAAAATGTTATGGATAGATGCTCAGAATAATATTAAAGATGTAAATAACGAAGGGTTTATAAAGTTAAAAGAAATTGAAATTAATAGGAAAATTTCAAAAATTGAAAAATATCCCAATTTTCAAAAGCGAAATAAATTTATAAATGAAGTATTAGTTGAATTTTTAACTAAAAAAAACGAAAAATATCTAAGCAGATTTCCGGGATCTAAAAATGATTGGGGCAATAAATTTAAAGATGAGATCAAAGAATTTATTAATAATTTAAAAATTGATATTCCAATTGAACAAGTTATTTCAACTCCAAATAGTTTAGATCGTGAATCGATTCCAATCTATAAATCATTGATCACTTTGTATGAAGAATTTGTCGAAATATTAAATAAATACAAAAATGATCATAATTATTTGACTTTCAATGACGTAATTTGCAAGACAAATGAAATTTTAAAAGATAATAAGATTTGCAAAAAATATAGAAATAGATATTCTCATATAATGGTTGATGAATTTCAGGATACGAATGATCTTCGTTGGAAAATTATTAAAAAAATTGCGAGTAATGATTCCGGTGATTTACGAAAAAAAGGCCTATTTATAGTTGGTGATATGAAGCAGTCGATATATCGTTTTAATAATGCCGATGTTAAAATTATGAATATTGCACGCGAAATAATTGATAAGTCAAATGATAATATAATTGATTTTAACGACAATTATCGATCTTCGGAAAATTATATTAACAATGTAATAAATAAAATATTTCCAAAAGTAATGAAAAATTCTACTGAAATAAGAAAACCTTATGAAGCATTTTTTAATCAGACAAAATTCGTTGATCCAAATCAATCAAATAAAGAGATTGCAAAAAATACGGAAATTTGTTGCACAATAAATATTTGTAAAAATAATAATGATGATAATAAGATCAAGGATTTGGAAGTATTACAAACAGTAATGAATGTTAAAGATGCTTTAAAATGGGCAAAAGAAAATAATTTTACAAATGAAAAAGGTCCTGTAATTGCAATTTTATTAAGGAAATTTACTAATATCCAAAAATATTTGAGAATTTTTCAGCAACACAATATTGATTTTGAAATTGTATCAGGGAAGGGATTGTTTAATCAGCAGGAAGCATCTGATATTTTTCATTTTATACGAATTCTAATAAATCCGTATGATGATTTGGCACTTGTTGGATTATTGAGAAGTCCGTTTTTTTCCGTAAGTGATTTGCAAATTCATAAATTATTATCAAATAAAAAATATAAAAATGTTTATACACAACTAAAAAATAATCCAAAATTGAAATATGTTATTGAGGAAATTAAAAATTGGAGAGAATTATCAAAAAAATATTCTTTTGATAAATTGATATATAAAATTCTATCCGAAAATGATAGAGAATTAGGATATTTTAGTGAAATAGGTGGAAAGCAACGATTAGCGAATTTTGATAAAATTATCAATATCATTTTTCAGCTTGTTTTAGATGGAGTTAGTTTAAATGGGATCTATGAATTTTTCAAATTCCAAATCAGCCAAAATAGTAAAATTGCTCAGGCAGAATTGCCAAGTAAAAATTTAGTACAAATTATGACAATTCATAAAGCCAAGGGATTGGAATTTCCGATTGTTATTCTTCCTGAATTAGCAGGAAAAGGAGATAGTGACAGGTCGCAAATTCATTTTGGTGATATTAAAAACAATAACGATAAAGAAATTAAGGAAGTTGGTATTTCTCTTACAGATGGAAAAGATGAATTTGTAAAGACAAATTTACTAAAGAAAATTAAATTAATTGATAAGAAAGAAGTTGAAGCAGAAAATAAACGGTTATTTTATGTTGCAGTAACAAGAGCTATTTATAAGATATACTTTTTAGCTGACATTTCGAAATTGACAGATGAATCCAAAGCAAATAATTGGTGGAATAAAGAAATCAGGAAAATTTACGATATTTCGAATGAGTTTGAAAAAAAATCCATAGATGCGACTTCACATTCACAAACAAAAATTGAAAAGTATTTCGGAAGTGATGTTTTTGATGAAGTCAGTCAATATTTAGATAATACCCAAAAGCAAAAAGGAGAGAAGTGGAAAAATTTCGAGATTGACAAATGGAAAAAAAAATATTTAGAATTAAATCCGCATGATATTATGGATTCTACATTTCCGCAAATAAAATATCCTGACTTACAAAGTGTAAATGGAGAATTCAACAGGAATTTTGGAGTGATCTTTCATAAAGTAATGGAAATGTGTTGGTGGAATTTAGAAAAAAATAGAAGTAAGATAGAAAACTATATTCAATCGGAATATCCGGAAATTTCAAAGAAGAAAGTTTTTGAGAAGTTGAAAACACATTTGAATGGAATGAAAGATTAGTTATCTACCTCGGAATTTTAGAATAAAAATAATTCTTAGTTGAATATCTTTATTTTTTTGTTTAAATTACTAATTGATAATAATAATAGGATTAAATTTAAATTATGGAAGGTAAAATTGAAAAATAAATTAAAAGGATATTTTAACTTTTCGGAATATCAATTAGAAGTCATAGGGGTTTTATTGATAATAATTTCTATTTTTATTGGAATCAGTTTATATTCGTATTCTCCCAATGATGAATTGCTTATCTCAAGACATTTTTTAATTAATAATGCAATGGGAATTGTTGGTGTATTTATATCTTATTTTTTTATCAAATTAGGATTGGGATATTTTTCCTGGGGATTTATTCCACTGATATTTTTATGGGGTTGGTGGACTTTTGCCAAAAAGGATAAAGAGAAATTAATACGCTTTACTCTATATTTTTTGGGAGTGTTATTATTGTTATCTATTACTTTCTCTATGCCTTATGTTTATAATTTGTTTAATTTACCTGGTGATTATTCATTTGGTGGTTTTGTTGGAGGTGTAATTTCGACATTATTGATGGATTGGTTGGGTGTACTTCCTGCATTAATTGTTATAGCTGTTAGTTTGATCGTTCTCATTTTCGGTTTTTTTGGATTGAGTTTGTATTATCCGTTTGAATTATTATTTAGAAAAATTTTCAAGAGAAAAGATAAAAAAACACAAAACACTAAAAATGAAAAAGTGAAAATACATAGAGAATCAGAAGTTGAAAAACCAGAAAAAAAATCTGATGTTATTCAAAAAAGTGGAGATAGAATTCCAAAAATAGACCATCAACTAGTAAGTAAAGAAAAAGGTTCTGAAAAAGATACTAATGATGAATATATTCCGGAATATAAAGTGACAAAAAAAATTGATGATGAAGAAGTAAATTATGATGCTGAGACAAAAGAAAAGAAAAAACGACAAAAATATACTTTACCAAGTGTAGAATTGTTAAAAGTTCCTCATCATAGTGAAAAAATAGATCCACAGGAAATGGAGGAGAATGCCGAATTATTGACTAAAACTTTAGCAGATTTCAGTGTTACAGGGAAGGTTGTTAGAGTTGTCCCAGGACCGGTAGTTACATTGTATGAAGTAGAACCAGCTACTGGTGTAAGAGTAAATAAGATCTCTGTTTTATCAGATGATATTGCAAGAGTTATGGCCGCGAAAAGAATTAGAATTATAGCTCCAATTCCCGGAAAGAAAGTCGTTGGTGTAGAAATTCCAAATAGACATCCTGAGTTGGTATTATTGAGGTCAATAGTCAATTCAAAAAAATTTGTTAATGCGGAAAATATTTTAACAGTTGCTTTAGGGAAAACTGCTAAAGGTGATCCATTTATTTTCAATTTAGCAAAAATGCCACATGTACTTATAGCCGGAACAACAGGGTCGGGAAAATCAGTATGCATAAATACCTTGATTATGTCTATTTTATATCGAGCCAAACCGGAACAAGTGAAATTTATTCTAGTAGATCCAAAAAAATTAGAACTTTCAATTTATAAAGCACTGGAGCCATATCATTTAATTACAAGTGAAGATATTGATGAATATGTGATAACCAATGCAAAAAATGCGGTGTTGGCGTTAAGAAGTGCTGAGGTTGAAATGGAATGTAGATATGGTTTATTAGCTGATGCAACTGTGAGAAATATTAGTGAATATAATAAAAAGATGGAAAAAGACGAAGATGGAGAAATCTTACCTTATATTGTCGTAATTATTGATGAATTAGCAGATTTAATGTTAATTGGTAGTAAAGAGGTTGAAGCTCCCATTGCTCGTTTAGCACAAATGGCAAGAGCAGTTGGTATTCATTTAGTTGTTGCCACACAAAGACCGACTGTTGATGTTATTACAGGAGTGATCAGGTCTAATTTTCCGGCGAGAATAGGATTTCAGGTTCCTACAAAAATTGACAGTAGAACTATTTTGGATACCGCTGGAGCGGAAAAATTGTTGGGCAAGGGTGATCTGTTATTTTTATCTCCGGGAACATCAGAACCAATTCGTGTGCATAATGCATATATTACATTGGAAGAGATTGAAGATGTCTTAGGACATATTAAAAAGCAACCAAGTGAAAAAGATGAGTTTATACTTCCAACAGCAAAAGAAAAAGAAGATTCTGCAAAGATCAGTATAGATGGCGATGATGATCGTGATGAACTTTTTGGCGAAGCGTTAAAACTTGTAGTAACTCATCAGCAGGGATCTATATCATTAATTCAAAGACGACTTAAGGTAGGATACAGTAGAGCAGCAAGAATGGTAGATCAATTGGAAGATGCTGAGATAGTTGGTCCTTTTACAGGTTCAAAAGCAAGAGAGGTTTTAGTAGGACCGGATTATTTGGAGCAAAATTACGATTACCTCGATGAAGATTGATCAAAAATATTTTCTCTAATCAATAAATATTAAATAAATATAAAAAACAATTTTATGAATAAAAATAATATCGAATTATTAAAAATATCACATAAAAAAACTATTAAAGTATCAATTAATAAGGCAAAACAGAAAAAATCAAATGTAACCTTAATAATTGGTCCCGGATATTACAAAGGTATGAATGATGAATTATTAAATTATTTATCCGATTATTTAATTGCTGAAAATGTAAATGTTATAAAATTTGATTATCCGTTTGCAAATAAAAAAATAAAAATTTTTTTGGGAATAGGTCATTTAAAAAAAATTTATAAAAAGGTATTTGGATACATTCAAAGCAAGGAAGAATTCAAGAATGATTATTTTTTTGTAGGTGGAAAATCACTAAGTTCAATTGTTTCTTCAAGAATTATTTCCGATAAGATCATAGGTTATTTATTTTTAGGTTATCCACAGAAAGTAACATTTTTGAAAATTCCATTACCAAGTAAATTATTGTTTGCTCTAAAAAAACCAATGTTTTTTATTCAAGGAACGAACGATAAATATTCAGATAATAAAAAAATTGAATTGTTAGTCGGCGCTTTAAATCCATATGCTAGATTGATGCTCATTCCTGAAACAGATCATTCACTAAAATTACTATCAAATACCAAAAGATCACAAAAAGATGTGGATAAAGAAATAGTTGATATTGTATTGTGGTTCTTAAGTGATATTGTAAACAAAAATATTAATAATAATTAATTAAATACAAATCAGATTTTTTGGAACTTTTTATTAAATTATTACTAAAAAATGAGAATAATGAAAAAAATGAAAGGAAAATATTATAGTCAATTAAATTATGTTTAGATTTGCTTTTCCATATATGTTCATATTATTGATTCTCCCGATAGGGATTACGATTTTATATTGGCTCAAAAAAAATGATAATTTTGAGACATTGCGCATTGGTACATTAGATATAATTGAACAAATAACTCCAAAATTAAATGTAAAAACACAATTACCAATATTGTTAAAATTTATAATTATTGTCTTAATTATTTTTGCTCTTGCTCGTCCTCAAATTGGAAATGTAACTAAAAATATAAAGAAAAAAGGCATTGATATTATTCTTGCTTTGGATATTTCCGGATCAATGCAGATAGAAGATTTCAAACCGAACCGATTAGAAGCATCAAAAAAAGTTGCTGTAGAATTTATTGAAGGAAGAAAAACAGACAGAATTGGATTAGTTGTTTTTGCCGGTGAATCTTTTTTACAATGTCCATTGACCGTTGATTATGATGTTTTAATAAATATCGTTTCTGATATGAAGATAATTCCAAAAGAATTAGATGGTACTGCGATTGGATTAGCAATTAGTAATAGTATTAATCGGCTGCGAGATTCGGAAGCTAAAAGTAAAGTAGTGATTTTATTAAGTGATGGAGATAATAATGCAGGTGATATTGATCCGATCACAGGGGCGAAATTTGCCAAAGAATTCGACATAAAAATATATACTATTGCTATGGGAGGAGGTGACGGAAAGTTAAATAATAATTTTTGGAGTTTTCAAAGAGTTCCACCGGTAAATGAGGAACTTTTAACTAAAATAGCTAATTTCACGGGCGGAAAGTTTTTTATAGCAAATTCAAATGAAAAATTAAAAAATATTTGGGAAGAAATATCAAAAATGGAAAAAACGGAAGTTAATGTTGATAAATATACTGACTGGGCGGAAAAATATTTATGGTTTCTATTACCGGCAATTTTGCTATTTATTATTGAATTAATTCTTTCAAAAATTATTTGGAGAGTTTACCCATGATAGAATTTGCTCATCCTGAAATATTATGGTTATTATTTATTGTACCTGTATTGATCATATTTCGTGTATTAAAGAACAAGAGAATGATGAAAATGATTAATTCCCATATTAATAACAATATGCTCAAAAAATTGAGGGGAAAAAATAATTACTCACTAAAAAAGTTTCATTTTTTGATAGAATTATTGGTAATTATTCTATTGATAATAGGTGCTTCGGGTTTACGTATTGGAACGGATATTGAGGAGTTGAAGAGAGAGGGTGTTGACATAATAGTTGCGTTGGATCTATCAAATAGTATGATTGCAACGGATATTTCTCCAAGCAGGTTAGAAAGGTCAAAATTTGAATTGAAAAAATTTATCGGGAATTTGCGAGGAGATAGAATTGGTCTGATAGGGTTCGCCGGAGTTGTTCACCTTCAATGCCCATTGACATTAGATCATCGAGCTGCTTCAATGCTATTGAATATTATGGATGAAAAATTATTGCCTGTACAGGGAACTGCTATTGCAGACGCTATAAATATTGCAACAAGATCATTTCCTGAGGATTCAAAGAGAGACAAAGCGTTAATAATCATTAGTGATGGCGAAGATCATGAACAGGAAATTAACAAATCGATTGAAAATGCAAAGGAAAACGGAATAATTATTTATTCTATTGGAGTAGGCACCTTAAAAGGTGGTCCAATACCAATTTATAACAAAAATGATAAAATAATTGATTATAAAAGAGATAGTAGAAATAAGGTAATAACTACTGAATTGCAAGAAAGTACATTAAAACAAATCGCAAGAAAAACAAATGGTAAATATTTACGTTTAAATGAAACAAGATCACCTTTAAGTAAAATATATAAAAACATAAATACTTTGAACAAAGAAGAATTCAAAACACATGGTTTTACGAAGTATAGAGAATTATTTCAAATATTTTTGGTATTTGGTTTGGTTTTGTTATTGTTTGAATATTTTTTACCAAATTATTTAAAGAAGAAAAGTTTTAGTAAAAATGAAAATTAAAAATAAAGAAAATATTGTCAAAAATCTATTTAAATTGGCCATTATTATTTTAATATTTATAAATGTAATATTCGCCGAAGATCCCGGAACTGCAGCATATAAAGGCGGTAAATATAAAAAAGCATATAATTATTATAAATATAAATTAGATAAGGAAAGAAAAGATAATTCAATTTTAAGTTATAATACCGCAGCAGCTGCACAAAAATTAGGACAGCTTGAAGAAGCAGAGAATAATTATTTGCAATCTTTGAACAGCGAAGATGAAGATTTGTTGTCTAAAACAGAATATAACCTTGGTCAGATCAGTTTGAAAAAAAAGGATCTTCAACAAGCATTGGCGCATTTTAAAAAGAGTATTCAGTATAATCCGAACGATTTTGATAATAAAGTAATGTATGAAACCGTTAGAAAATTAATAGAAAAACAGAAACAACAAAATAAAAAACAACAGAAACAAAAGGATCAAAAGCAAGATCAACAGCAAAACAAAAAACAAAAATCCGATTCTAATAATGAATCTCAAAAAGACAAATCAAAAAACAAAGAACAAGAAAATAGAGAAAAACAGCAATCCAAAGGTAGTGAAAAATTTAATGAGAATGAAGACAAAAAGAAAATGCAGGAGATGAAAATAAAGAGCATAACTAAAGAACAGGCAAAAAATATTTTAGATGCTGTAAAAGAGAGAGAACTTAAATCGATTAAAAAATTAATTCGTCATAAAATGAAAGGGAAAAAAATAAAGAAAAGTAAGGATTGGTAAAACATCTATTTTTTTAGTATTTTATTATATGTTTGGAACTTAAAACAAAATGATTAAAATTTATTTTAAAAAAATAACAATATTATTAATAGTAATTCCATTGGTTTTATTTGCTGAGCGTAAAATCGATGTTTCTGTAGATAAAACAGTTACAAATTTACGAACTCCGATAAATCTTACTATTGAATTTACTGATTTTAGTGATTTCCCAAAATTTGATTTTGATTTAGATAATAGTTTTAAAGTAATTGGTGGACCTTCTCGATCGTCAAATTTTAGCTGGATAAATGGTAAAACAACTTCTACAAAAAAATTGACATATCAAATTGTAGCAAAAAAAACGGGTAAATTAACAATCCCATCTTTTGATATAAAATTCAAAGGAAAGAATTACAAAACAAATAATATTATTATAACCGTAACCAGTCAAACACAAAAAAAACAAAATAAAAAAAGTAGCAATAGCAATAATAGTCGTCAGAGAATTAATAGTCAAGTTGATGAAAAATTATTTGTGGATCCTATCTGTGAAAAATCTTCCGTTTATTTGGGAGAATCAATTGTAATAACATATCGATTATATACTAAAATAAATATTATTGATTATAATATTCCCAAAATAAATACAATTCCCGGATTTATGATCGAGAAGCAAAATTTAATTAAAAATCCGAAAGTTTCAACAGAAGTGATAAATGGAATTCAATATAAAACAGCTGATTTATTTAATTTGGTTTTAACCCCAACTGAAATTGGAAAGTTGGAAATTCCTCCACAGAATTTAAGAATAGAAGTAAGTGCTAATCGTCGTTCAAATGATCCGTTTGATTCGTTTTTTAGTATAAATAGAAATAATGTTGTAAATACTATTGCACCTGCAAAAAATATCAATGTGATAAAGTTACCGAATTGTGTTTATGATACATTTACCGGAGCGGTTGGTAACTTTAATTTATCGGTAAAGTTAAGTAATTCAGAGATAGAAGCTAACCAAGCTGTTACACTTAAAACCACCATTGCCGGTGAAGGTAATTTAAAAAATTTCACATTCCCTAAACCAAA
>LSCC01000049.1 GCA_001577215.1 Fidelibacterota bacterium TCS52 | reverse complement strand
CAGCTGTTATGGCATTAGAAAGAATTCCATCTGATATACGAGAATTTGGTGGGATAGCTAGAATGAGTGATCCTGAGATGATAATGAAAATAAAAGAAGCTGTTACAATTCCTGTTATGGCAAAATGTAGAATTGGACACTTTGCAGAGGCACAAATATTAGAAGAGATCGGTATTGATTTTATCGATGAATCTGAAGTTTTAACTCCGGCTGATGAGGAAAATCATATTTGGAAGCACGACCTTAAAGTTCCGGTTGTTTGTGGCTGTCGTGAGATTGGTGAAGCACTTAGACGAGTTGGTGAAGGTGCTGCTATGATGCGAACAAAGGGTGAAGCTGGAACCGGTGATATTGTCGAAGCAGTAAGGCATATGCGTAGTGTAAACAGAGGAATCAGAAAATTGCAAATGATGAATAATGATGAATTGATGTCAGAAGCAAAAAGATTAGGCGCACCTATTTCTGTTATTAAACAAGTTGCAGAAAAAGGGAAATTACCTGTTCCAAATTTTGCTGCTGGTGGAATTGCAACTCCTGCAGATGCTTCACTTATGATGCAACTTGGTGCTGAGAGTGTGTTTGTCGGTTCTGGAATTTTTAAATCAGATGATCCAAAAGAGAGAGCAGAAGCAATTGTAAAGGCCGTTACTTATTATGATGATCCTAAAGTATTATTAGAGGTTTCAAAAGGGTTGAAAGAAGCTATGGTTGGTATGCCTGCAAGGAACTTATCTGAAGAAGAAAAATTAGCAAAAAGAGGCTGGTAATAGTTGTTAATAATTGGAATCCTTGGAATTCAAGGAGCATATTTAAAACACAAAGAGATACTTGGATCGCTGTCAGTGAAAAGTGTTGTTGTGAAATATTCTCACCAATTAAATGATATAAACGGATTGATTATTCCCGGTGGTGAAACGACAGCATTTACTAAGCAGATGAATTATGAAATAACCTTTGAAAATTTACAAAAATTTGCTAATGTCAAACCAACATTTGGAACTTGTGCCGGAATAATTACTCAAGGTGAAGGAATAAACAATAAAAAAATATTACAATTAAAAGTATTGAATGCTAATATTGAACGAAATGCATATGGATCTCAAATTGACTCTTTCATTGAGGATATTGATTTAATATTTAATGATTCAAATAAACCATTTCAGGCAATTTTTATTCGTGCACCAAAAATAACTAATATTGGGAATGATATAAAAGTATTAGCTACTTTAAAAAATAATCCAGTTTTAATTGAAAATAAATTACATTTGGGGGCTACTTTTCATCCCGAATTGACGGATGATTTTCGTATTCACAAATATTTTATTGATAAAGTAAAGATTAACATCTAAAGTGTTTTTTGGGGATTTGTATTGTTTAAAGAGTTAGCTATTCTTTTCAAATACTTTTTTCAACATCTCACTATAAAATTTGTGTTCGACTTTCAATCCTTGTTCTTTCACTTTAACTAAAGTGTCTGCTTTTTGTAGATTTACTTTACGTTTACCAATTACTTTTCCTGTATCGACTCCGCTATCAACAAAATGTACAGTGATCGCTGTTGAATCAAGTTTGTTTTCGTAAGCCCATTCGTAAGCACCGAGCCCTTTAAATTTATCAGTGTCGGCCGGGTGTATATTTATTATTCTGTTTTTATATGTTTTGATAAATTCAGATGAAAGAATTCTCATAAACCCGGCAAGAACAATATAATCCAATTTATATTTTTCTAAAAAGTTTATTAATTCAATATCAAATTTTTTCCTCTTTTTACCTTTGGAGATTATGCAAGTCGTTTCAATTCCATAGGATTTTGCAATTTTCAATCCTTTGGCCTTTTTTTTATTTGATAAAACTAAAATCACTTCACAATGATCTTTTAAAATACCATTTTGACTATTTTTAATAATTGCTTCCATATTAGTACCATGACCGGAAATTAATATTGCTACTCTTTTCTTCATTTGAATTGTCCTTTAAAATATTTTTCAACAAGTTTAAAATAGTGTATTTTTGATAAAATTAATATCTTTTTCTGATATATTTATATGAAAATTTTCTCAATTTTTATTATCTGTTGTCATATCTTTTTAACAACTCTGTCAAAAATACCAAATAAAAAGATTGAAAATTTCATTTAAAAATATTACATTATCAAACGAGTAAAAACAAAGGAGATTTTATGGCATCAACATCTGATTTTAGAACTGGAATGGTAATAATATATAATGACGACCTATATAAAATAATTGAATATCAACATGCAAAAGTTGGTAGAGGCGGTGCTTTAGTTAAAACTAAATTAAAAAGTATTGCTGATGGAAAAGTTGTAAACAATACCTTTCGCGGAGGTGAAAAGGTAGAAGAGGCACGAGTAGAAGCAAGAGAAATGGAATATTTATATTCTGACGGATTGAATTATTATTTTATGGACAAAGAAACTTTTGAGCAAATGCCAATAAACGATAATATTATTGGTGATAGCATGAATTATATTAGCGCAAATCAAACTGTAAAAGTGTTAGTTTATGATGAAAAACCCGTTGGAATGGAATTACCAACCGCCGTTAATCTGAAGATCACACATACAGAACCCGGTGTAAGGGGTGATACTGCAACTTCTGTAACAAAACCTGCAACACTTGCAACCGGATTAATTGTAGATGTTCCAATATTCATTGAAGAAGGAGAATTGATTAAAGTTGATACTCGTGATGGAAAATATTTATCGAGAGCAAAATAAAATTATGGAAATGATATTATGAAAATTTCTATTGTCGGTGGCGGTTCATGGGGAACTACTATTGCACTACATCTATTTGAATTGAATAATTCTGTGTCTGTATGGGAACATGACAAAAAGAGAGTAAAAAATATTCAAAAAACCCGTATTAATGACCTGCTTCCAATAAAAAGAATTCCGGAAGAGATCACTTTTACTAACAAACTGTTCGAGATATTAGATAATCCTGAAATGATAATTTTAGCTGTTCCTTCTCACGCCATGAGAGATGTTTGTGAAAAGATCAATAAGCATAAAATCTCATCAAATCCGATTATTGTTAATTTATCAAAAGGATTGGAATTTAAAACACATAAACGATTGAGTGAAGTTATTACCGAAATATTTAAATTTCCATATCGAGGAATGGTTGTATTATCAGGTCCAAGTCATGCAGAAGAAGTATGTGTAAATTTGCCAACTTTGTTGGTGGCAGCTTCAGAGAATGTTAAAGTTGCTAAAATAGTTCAATCAATTTTCATGACAGAACGATTAAGGATATATTATTCAAAAGACATAATTGGTGTGGAATTAGGTGGTGCATTAAAAAATGTAATAGCAATTGCAGCCGGTATTTGTAAAGGTGTAGGATTTGGCGACAACTCCATTGCAGCTTTAATTATTAGAGGATCAGCTGAAATAATGAAAATTGCTGAAAAAATGGGAGCTGACCCAATGACAATTTCAGGACTTAGTGGAATTGGTGATTTGATTGTAACTGCCATAAGTCATCATAGCAGGAATCAATTTGTCGGAAAAGAAATTGGTAAAGGGAAGATACTTAGAGAGGTTTTGACCAATATGGAAATGGTCGCAGAGGGCGTTATTACAGCAAAAGCCGCTCATCAATTGTCAATTGATAATTGTATTGAAATGCCGATAATTAATGCTATTTACCATGTGCTTTTTGAAGATGAAGACCCATTGAAAACGGTAGATATGTTAATGACAAGAGATCCTAAAAAAGAATAATTTTTATATAATTTAAGGAGAATGAATTATGGGTTTGAATTTGAAAAGTAGAAGTTTTTTAACATTATTAGATTTTACAGCAGAAGAGATAAATTATTTACTTAATCTTGCTGCGAAGCTTAAAGCAGATAAATATGCAGGTAATTTTAATAAGAATTTGTTAGATAAAAATATAGCATTGATATTTGAAAAACCTTCAACTCGTACGCGTTGTGCATTTGTTGTTGCATCTTATGATGAAGGAGCTCATCCGGAATATCTTGGGAAAGGCGATATTCAACTTGGTAAAAAAGAAACCGTGGCCGATACCGCAAGAGTTCTTGGGCGAATGTTTGATGGAATTCAATTTCGTGGGTTTTCACATAATACTGTTATAGAACTAGCTAAACATTCCGGAGTTCCTGTTTGGAATGGATTAACTGACAAGTATCATCCAACACAAGTTCTTGCAGATTTTCTTACTATAAAAGAAAATTTTGGTGAATTAAAAGGTAAAAAACTTTGCTATGTTGGTGATGGAAGAAATAATATGGCGAATTCTTTAATGATAGGTGCAGCAAAAATGGGAATGGATTTTAGAATTTTGGCACCAAAGGAATTATTTCCACAATCTGAAATTGTAAAAAATTGTAAAAAAATTGCTCAAGAAACAAATGGGAAAATTACCCTATCTTCGGATATCAATAAGGCGGTCAAAGATGTCGATGTTATTTATACAGATGTTTGGGTTTCCATGGGCGAGGAAACGGAATTTGAAAAAAGAATCAATCTATTAAAATCATATCAAGTTAATTCTAAAATGATGAAAGTAACCGGAAAAGATTCAACTATATTTTTACATTGTTTACCGGCATTTCATAATCGCGATACAATTGTTGGTGAAGAAATTTTTCAGAAATACAATTTAGATGCAATGGAAGTTAGTGAAAAAGTTTTTGAATCGTCACAAAGTAAGGTCTGGGACGAAGCTGAAAATCGTGTTCATACAATCAAAGCAGTTATGGTTGCAACTCTTGGATAATGATACCTTTAAAATATCCAACAATCAACATGGAAGTGAGAATAATGAAGTGAAGAATGAGGTTTGAAAATGGAAAAGAAATTTGATTTGCAAGATAGGTTAATTAATTTTTCTGTAAGAGTTATTAAGCTTTCGGAAAAACTTCCAAAATCAACAAAAGGTAAACATCTGTCTAACCAAATATTTAGAAGTGGAACATCGTGTGCTGCAAATTATGCTGAAGCACAAGGTGCTGAATCAAGAAAAGATTTTATTCACAAATTAAAAATTTCATTAAAAGAGTTACGGGAAACAGAAGTGTGGATAAAAATAATTATTAAATCAGAATTTTTAAATTCCTCTTTATTAGAACCTATATTAAAAGAAAATGACGAATTAATTTCAATACTTTTTAAAAGTATTAATACGGCAAAACAAAATTTGCGTAAAGAACGAAATATTTAATATTTATAACTTGGAAATTATTTGCTTGTAATTGAATATCCTATAATCAACATGGAAGTGAGAATAATGA
>LSCC01000048.1 GCA_001577215.1 Fidelibacterota bacterium TCS52 | reverse complement strand
ATAAAATTGTTACAATCAAACCAAAAATCAAAGAAATCACCAAGTAAAAAAAGTGTGCCTTTTGTTTTAATTATTTTTTCAAAAAGTGAAAATAGGTCTTTTCTTTTCTCAATTTCTTGCTTAGATAATATTGTTGAAATATGAGTATCAGAAATAAAATAAAATGGTGATTTTAAGCTACTATTTTTCTTTAATTTTTCATTTTTTTTGTTCAATTTTCAATCCCAATTCTTTCAGTTGTTTTTCATCGATGATATCTGGTGAACCGATCATTAGTGATTGAGCAGTAGTTGTTTTAGGAAAGGCAATTACTTCACGAATAGTGTCTTCTCCTGCAAGAATTGAAACTAACCGATCAAAACCAAATGCAATTCCTCCATGCGGAGGAGCACCATATTCAAAAGCATTCAGTAAAAATCCGAATTTTCTATTTATTTCTTCATCGGAAATATTTAATGCAGAAAATATTCTATTCTGTTTTTCACGAGAATGGATACGAATACTTCCACCGCCGATCTCTTGACCATTGATCACTACATCATAACCACGGGATCTTACTTTTTCAGGATTGCTTTCCAAATATTTCCAATCTTCTTCATTTGGCGAAGTAAAAGGATGATGCATTGATTGGTAGTGTCCTTCTTCATCATTATATTCAAATAGAGGAAAATCTGTAACCCACAGAGTAGATATTTCATTTTTGTCGATCAGATCCATTTTCTTACCAAGATATTTTCTTATGCTTCCCAAAACAATTAATGAAACTTTCCATTTATCAGCCATAAAGAAAACCAGATCATTATCCGTTAAATTCAATTTATCAACAAGTATTTTTCCGGATCTTTCGTCAATGAATTTTGAAATTCCTGATTGAAATTTATTTTCTTTAAATTTTACATAAGCCAGACCTTTTGCACCATATCTTTTTGCCAATTCGGTTAATTCATCAATATTTTTTCTTGAAAATTCTGCACTGTTTTTAACTTTTAAAGCTCTAACTACTCCACCATTTTCAATTACAGAATGAAAAATTTTGAAATTCGTCTGTTTAGCAAAATCTTCCACATTTTCTATTTTCATTTCAAATCTTGTGTCCGGCGAATCACTTCCATATTTTTCCATCGCTTCTTGATATGTCATTTTTGGAAATGGAAGTGAAATTTCTTTATCAATCGTATCTTTAAAAATTTGTTTTAACATCTTTTCTGATACTTTCTGAATATCACTTTCATCAATGAATGACATTTCTATATCGATCTGTGTAAATTCCGGTTGTCTATCAGCTCTCAGATCTTCATCACGAAAACATTTTACTATTTGAAAATATTTATCAAAACCGGAGATCATTAATAATTGTTTAAATGTCTGTGGAGATTGTGGTAATGCATAAAATTTTCCAAGATTCTCTCTACTCGGTACAACAAAATCTCGCGCTCCTTCAGGTGTTGATTTAATAAAGAACGGTGTTTCTATTTCCATAAATTTTTCATTACTCAAAAATTTTCTTGTAGATTGCAATGCCTCATGACGAATTAAAATATTTTTCTGCAATTGTTCGGTCCGTAGATCCAAATATCTATATTTCAATCGTAAATTTTCACTTCCGGTTTCACGCTTCTTAATTTCAAAAGGGGTTGGTTTCGCCTTACTCAGCATTTCAAAATCTTTTACAACAACTTCAATTTCACCAGTAGATATTTTTTTATTAATTGAACTTGACGGACGCATTTGCACTTTACCTTCCACTGCAATAACATCTTCCATATTCAATTGTTTAACTATTTTTAGGATATTGTTCGGCAGATCGTTATCAAATCTTACCTGAACTATTCCGTATCTATCCCTTAGATCGACAAATGTAATTCCACCAAGATCTCGCCTTGTATTTATCCATCCATTTAACTTTACAATTTTGCCAATATTACTTTTTCTTAAACTTCCACATAATTGATTTCTTTTTATTTTCATAACCCCTCATATTTTTCATATAAAAGATAATAAAAAATATTCTAAAATTGAATTGTTTTTTTAAAATAAAACATGGTCACTTTTAAGATCATTAAAATAATCAAATGCCTGTCATAAAATTCAGATTTTCGAGCTTTTAATTATTGTAATAACAATTAGATAAACAAGATAAGAATCCACAGAATTTAACCCAACAAATTTAGATAATAATAATTTTATTTATCTAATAAACAATTAAAGATCTCTTGAAATAAAAAAAGTGGGAAAAAATGGAAAAAAAACATTTTTTTCTTGCATGTATGTAGGCGATTGTGTAATATTATAGGAGATTGTGGGAGATACTCCCAACACAGAAAATAATTTGAGAGGCATTAGAATGTTTATAGATTTTATTGGACAATTTCAATATAATGTAGATTCCAAAAATAGAGTGAACATTCCATCACGATTTAGGAAATCATTAAGTGAAAAGGGAATATCAAATTTAATTATTTCAAAGGGAATAGATGAATCCAGTATAGTGATCTATCCAGAACCACAATGGGAAAACATGATGAATAAATTAAACGAATCGCTATCTTCATTAAAAAAGACACACAAAATGTTTTTAAGGCAAATTACGAGATTTGCCTCAAAATGTCCTATAGACAGTGCCGGAAGAATTACATTGACAAATGATCTAATGGAATATGCTAATATAGAAAAAGAAGTAATAATCGTAGGCACATTAAATAAAATTGAAATCTGGGAACCGAAAATGTTAAGCAAATACGAACAAGAAAACCCATTATCTAAGGAGGATTTCAATTCATTGGCAAATGATATTTTGATTTAAAAAATGGATCAAAAAATTGAACATATTCCTGTTTTATTAAATGAATCTATTGAGAATTTAATAACAGACAAATCGGGTGTTTATGTTGATGCAACACTTGGATTGGGAGGACATTCAAAAAAAATATTAGATGAAATTAATGATGATAGTAAATTAATTGGATTTGAAGTCGATCCAAAAGCAATCTTAATTAGTTCATCAAAACTTAGCAAATTTAAACAATTTACTATCATTAAAAGCAATTTCGATAAGATTAAAGTGGAGCTTTACGGTTTGGAATTAAATAAGGTAAATGGAATATTATATGATCTTGGAACTTCAAATCTGGAATTAAATGATAGTGAAAG
Source organism: Fidelibacterota bacterium TCS52 (assembly GCA_001577215.1). Taxonomy (GTDB): domain Bacteria; phylum Fidelibacterota; class Fidelibacteria; order Fidelibacterales; family Fidelibacteraceae; genus TCS52. The sequence continues at coordinate 11,657 of LSCC01000048.1, read as the reverse complement.
AGGTTTCGGGTTTTCTAGTAAAGGTAATTTAGATATGAGAATGGACCCAAATTTGAAAAATACTGCTGAAAATATAGTTAACAATTATTCATTAGAAAAATTAAAATCAATATTTTTTGAATATGGTGAAGAGAGAATGTCGAAACAAATTGCACAAGCTATTGTGGAAGAAAGAGAAAAATATACAATAGATACTACTGAAAAATTATTAAAAATAGTTGCCAAGTTTTCAAATTACAAATATCGCAATAAAACCTTGGCAAGAATATTTCAAGCAATTCGAATTGAAGTCAATAATGAATTGAATGTCTTGCAAAAATCATTGACCGAAGCGATTAATTTATTAAAAACCGGTGGAAGATTAGTTGTCATTTCTTATCATTCTTTAGAAGACAGGATCGTAAAAAACACAATACAAAAAGCAACAAAAAATTGTATCTGCCCTCCGGAAATACCGATTTGCGTATGCGACCACAAAGCTTCATTAAAAAAAATAAACAATAAAATTATCACTCCTACCCTTTCAGAAATTAAAAAAAATCCTCAAAGTAGGAGTGCTAAATTAAGAGTAGCCGAGAAAATATAATTATTATGAGAAGAAATAGAAAAAATAATAGATATTTAACTAATAATAATTCATTTGTTATCAAAACAATTAAAAACAAATGGTTTATGTTCATTTATTTATTGACTATTACATTGATAAGTATTGCATTACATCTTTTTCTGCAAGATAAGATCAACGAAACTAAATATTATATAGAACATGCAAAAAATATGGAAAGAAGAACAAAACAACACATAACTGAACTCAATACAAAAATAACTCAATTATCTCGAGCTGATAGGATCCAAAACCTAGCAAAAACAAAATTAAACATGAGTAATTCAAAGCCACAAGTAGATGTAATAATAATAGAATAATTTATGGCCAAAAGAAAAACAAATAACATAAACGAAAAATATATTGTTAATGCAGGATTAGTAAGCTTGTTCATCTTCGCATTTGCAATTTTAATAGTTTGCAAGCTAGTAAAAATTCAAATTTTGGATATCAACTCACTGGCAACCGCTGCCGAAGAACAGGCGATCATAAAAAAAGTAGTTCAACCCGAAAGAGGTTTGATCTATGGTAGAAATAATACCATTTTAGCAACAAACTTAATTAAATGGGACATTGGAGCAAGATATATTGATCTCAACGATCCGGAAAAAGTATTTACAACATTATCAAAGGTATTTGGTAATACTTCTACATATTATAAACAGATATTTAAAAATAGGAAAAAATATTACAGTATTAAAAATAACATTTCAATAGATACGGTAAATAAATTAAAAGAATATGATCTTACAGGAATAAAATATGAAAGAAAAATCGTAAGACATTACCCTTTTCAGGAAATAGCTGGACAAGTTATGGGATTTACCAATTGGAATAATCAGGGAAAATCAGGTATTGAAAATATTTTTGATAGATACTTATCCGGTAAAAAAGGATTGCAAATAGTAAAAAAAGATGTAAAAGGTAACACAGTTTCAAGCTACACTTCAAAGAATAGAGAAAAAAAAGATGGTGGAGCTCTATTCTTGACGATTGACATTGATTATCAAACAATTTTAGAAAATGAATTGAAAAAGGCGTATGAGCTTAATGATCCTATAAATGCAAGAGGAATGATAGCAAACCCAAATACGGGAGAAATTCTAGCTATGGGCTCTTATCCGAATTTTAATCCCAACAATATAACCAATTCTATTCCATCACAAAGAAGAAATAGAGTTATTTCTGACCAATTTGAACCAGGTTCAATATTTAAAGTAATTCCAATTGCTGCTTCTTTAGAATCTCATAAATTAACTCCTTCAAGTATAGTAAATTGCGAAAAAGGAGAATGGAATGTTTTTGATCGAACTCTTCATGACACACATGAAAAAGAGTGGCTATCTTTAAAACAAATTATAACATTATCATCAAATATCGGTGCTGCTAAAATTGCCAAATTAGTAGGTGACAAATCTATCTATAAAACAATTAAAAAATTCGGCTTTGGTGATCCAAGCAATATTTGTTTAAATGCGGAAGTTGCTGGATACCTTAAACCAGTATCTCAATGGGATGAAATTACATATTCACAAATAGCTATGGGACATAATATTACAACTTCATTATTACAGATGGTAATAGCTTATTGTGCTGTTGCTAATGGCGGACTTTTACTGAGGCCATATATTGTAAAATCGGCTTACACACCAGAAAATGAACTTGGTTACTCACGTGATGTTACTGTAGTCAGAAGAGCAATCTCTAAAAATACTTCTAAAGAATTACGAGATATTTTGGAAAATGTCGTAACAGAAGGAACAGGAGCAAATGCATATATTCCCGGATACAAAATTGCCGGAAAGACAGGAACGGCTCAGAAAGTAATAGAAGGAAAATATTCCAAAACAGAATATATGTCATCTTTTATAGGATTTTTCCCATCAAATAAGCCAGTTTTAGTATGTGGAATAACGTTAGATTCTCCAACTTACGGAAAACATTGGGGCGGTACTTGTGCAGCTCCTGCTGTAAAAAATGTTTTCACACGCATTATTAACACTACAAATTTTAAAGATCTATATGACTGGATCAAACCTAATAATCAAACTGAATTATTAGAAGATAAAAAATTGGATAGCGAAACTAACACTTCGCTTTATACTTCAATAGAAAAAAGAAGAAAAAAAGATGTTAATAAAAAAACTACCAACAAAAAAAATATAAAAAGTATTGTTGAACAGAGAAAATCTAATAATAATAAAGTTAGAGTAGTTATGCCGGATCTGATCGGTCATTCGTATTCTCAAGCAAAATATATTTTAACAAAATTGAACTTACAGGTACACACAAACACAATAACCGGAAAAATCATTAAACAGAATCCCCCAAAAGGTAAAATCATATATTCCAATTCTGATTGTTATTTAACCGTAAGTGGAGATAATTAATTTATGTTATTGAAAGAATTATTATATGACGTAAAATATAAAGTTACGGTTAATATTGAAGATATTAATATTAATAATATTGCGTATGATTCAAGAAACATTAAACAAGGTGATCTATTCATCGCTATTAAAGGTAATAAGGTTGATGGACATGATTTTATTGATAATGCAATAAAAAAAGGTGCAATTGCAATAATAGTTACAAAAAAATCGTCAAATATCTCAATACCACAAATAATTGTAAAAAATAGCAGAAAAACATTAGCAAAAACATCAAAGAACTTTTTTAATACTGCTTTAAAGCAATCTAATATTTATGGAATAACAGGAACTAACGGAAAAACATCAACTGCATTAATTTTAAAATATTTGTTTGACATAAACCATCACAATACGGGGTATATTGGAACTTTAGGAATAAAAACATTCGATAATAATAAAAAATTATTTTTATTAACTACACCTGAAAGCTTAGATATTTATAAAACAATTTCAGATTTCAATAGTAAAAATATTGACAATACTGTAATTGAAGTTTCAAGTATTGGACTTGATCGCGAACGAGTTTATAATATACCATTCAAACTTGCATTATTTACAAATTTATCTCAAGATCATTTGGATTATCACCAAACAATGAATAAATATTTTAAAGCAAAAAAAAAGTTATTCTATCAAATACAAAACAACGGTTATGGAATAATCAATATAGATGATGAATATGGAAAAATATTATATCAAAATATTGATCACACAAAAATATCATTTTCATTAAATAACCCCAATGCTGATTATTTCTTCAAAAAAATTGATCTAAATATCACCAATACCGCAGGAATTATTCATTCACCATTAGGAAATATTAATATTAAATTTCCACTAATTGGAAAATTCAATGCTTATAATTTACTTGGAGCTATTGCTTCTCATCTGACATTATTTCCAAATGATTATTCAAAAAATATTGAGTTAAAATCACTCCCTCCTATTCCCGGAAGAATGGAAATAATCAAAACAAAACAACACTGCACTGTAATTATAGATTTTGCTCACACTCCCGACGCAATGAAAAAAATATTTGATACAATGAGAGTTATTAATAAAAATGGAAATATAAATGTTGTTTTTGGTTGTGGCGGAAACAGAGATAAAACCAAGCGACCTATAATGGGTCATATCGCAGAAAACAATTCTAATGAAATAATTTTAACAAATGATAATCCCAGAGATGAATCACCAACAGAAATAATTAATGATATCATTAAAGGAATAAAAAACAAAGAATCAACTTCTATTATTGAGGATAGAAAAGAGGCAATTTTTGAAATTTTAAACAGGTCAAAAAAAGGCGATATTATTTTAATACTGGGTAAAGGTGATGAAAGGGATATGGAAATAAATGGGCAAAAGATTTCTTTTGATGATAGAGAAATTATTAATTTATGGATAAAAGATAATGAAAGTTAAAGAAATATTTGATCAACAGAATGTAGAATTCAATAATATTAATTTTGATAATTTCTACTCTATTTCAATAGATTCAAGAGAAATTAAAAAAGGAAATATTTTCTGTGCTCTTAATGGCGAGAATACAAATGGACATAATTATATAAAATCAGCAATAGAAAATGGAGCTGTAGCAGCAATTGCGGAGAGAAAAGAAATTAAGGAAAATGTAAATCTTTTAAAATATCCACTGATCATAGTTGACAATTCTTTAGAAACATTACAAAAAGCAGCTAACAATTATGGAAAAATTATTAAGGCAAAAATATTTACTATTACCGGAAGTGCTGGAAAAACAACAACAAGAAACTTGATCAGTAAAGTATTAGGATCGTCGTTTTCTGTAACTCATTCGATCAAAAATTATAATAATCATATTGGTTTACCTCTATCAATTTTACAAGTAGACAAAAATGATGATTTTGCAGTTATTGAAATGGGTGCTAATCATATTGGTGAAATAGCAACACTTTGTAAAATAATTAAGCCAGATTATGGATTAATAACTTCTATTTCAAAAGCACATATCGAAGGATTTGGTTCAATTGAAAATGTTCAAAAGGCAAAATTTGAATTATTTGATTCTGTTGATGATAATGGAATTATTTTCATCAATAATGATGATTTTAGGATTAAAGAATATAACAATAATGACATTAAAAAGGTTACTTACAGTATAAAATCGAATGCAGATTATGAACTAAAGATCATTGATTATGATCAATTTGGAAGATATACTTTAGAATATATGGGAAAAAGTATTAAACTTAATTCTATTGGTTATGGTGCCGCTCAAAATGCTGCCGCTGCATTAACAGTTGGAAAAACATTCGGTTTGTCAACCGGTGCCATTATTAAGCAAATACAAGATTTCAACACACCACAAGGTAGAGGAAACATAATTAATTTAAACGATTACTTTATTATCAATGATACTTACAATGCAAATCCATTATCAACAAATTTAGCAATTAGATCACTCAATGAAATGAACTCAAAAGGTAAAACAATTATGGTTTTAGGCGATATGTTGGAAATGGGTGAATTATCAGAATCAAGTCATAAAAATATTGGTGCTCAAATTGCCGAATCAAAGATTAACTACTTATTTTGTTATGGTGAAAACACAAAACATACAATCGAGAGTGCAAGACAATATGACATGATGAATGCTATTCATTTTGATAAAAAAAAGTCATTGGCTGAAACGTTAATTTCCTTGGTAAAGCCAAATGATATAATTTATATAAAAGGTTCCCGTGGATTAAAAATGGAAACAATTATCGAAAAATTAAAAAAACCGAGGACTTAATAATGTTATATCAATTATTATACCCATTAAGAGAAAGTATTTCGGGATTAAATCTTTTAAGTTATATTTCATTCAGAAGTGCAGCTGCGGCAATATCCGCGTTGTTGATTAGTTTTATTTTTGGCCCAGCAATTATTCGTCTTTTGAAAAAATTTAATATTGGTGAAACAATAAGAGAAAATGGTCCTAATACTCATCTAAATAAAAAAGGGACTCCAACTATGGGTGGATTACTGATCCATTTATCAGTAATTGTTCCAATTCTTCTATGGGCTGATCTTGCCAATAAATATATTCAATTATCATTATTTGCGACAATTTGGATGGGATTAATAGGTTTTTTAGATGATTATCTCAAAGTTGTAAAAAATATGAAAGAAGGATTAGTTGCAAAATATAAACTTTTAGGACAATTTACACTGGGATTAATTGTTGCACTGATAATGTATTATTTACCGGCAATAGATAGCTTAAAATCTAGCACTACACTTCCATTTCTAAAGGATACGGTAATCAATCTTAGATTTTTTTACATACCAATAATTATTATTTTCATAACTGGTTTTTCTAATGCAGTAAATCTTACAGATGGACTTGATGGTTTATCTTCAGGACTTTTAGCTATTGTTGCATTTGTTATGGCAGCAATTGCTTACATCACTGGTAGAGTAGATTTTAGTAGCTATTTAAATATTTTATATCTTCCCGGATCGGGAGAATTAACTGTATTTTTATCGGCAATGGTTGGTGGAATGTTAGGTTTTTTATGGTTTAATGCAAAACCTGCGGAAATTTTTATGGGTGATGTTGGTTCATTAGCTTATGGTGCAACGATCGGAACAACTGCAGTATTATTAAAAAAAGAAATTATGCTTATTATTATTGGAGGCATTTTTGTAATTGAAGCAGTTAGTGTAATTTTACAGGTCTCATATTTTAAATTCACATTACGAAAAAGAGGAAAAGGTGAAAAATTATTTAAGATGTCGCCAATACATCATCATTTTGAATTAAAAGGTTGGCCGGAATCAAAGATCGTTATTCGATTTTGGATATTGGGAGTATTATTAGCTTTAATTTCATTAGCAACATTTAAAATTAGGTAAATCTAAAGCTGAACAATTATGATCAATGTAAAAAATAAAAATATTACGGTATTAGGAGCTAAAAGAAGTGGTATCGGGGTAGCCAAATTACTTTCTCATTATCAAGCAAATGTATTACTCAGCGACAATGATAAAAATGCAATTGATGATAAAACAAAACAACTATTGAAAAAATTAAATATCGAAAGTGAATTCGGAAAACATAGTGAAAAAATATTTAATTCCGATTTTGTTATAATCAGTCCTGGAATTCCGGATACAATTCCTATTATTCAAAAAATTAAACAATTGAATATTTCCATAGTATCAGAGATTGAAATTGCCTACAATTTTGTAAATTTTCAAATTATTGCAATTACCGGTTCAAATGGAAAATCCACAACTGCAAAATTAACAGCAGATATTTTAAACCGATCTGGAATTTTTTCAATAGCTTGCGGTAATATCGGTTTAGCATTTTCAGAAGCTGTTTTTGCCTCACTCCAAAAAAACATTAAGCCAATTTATGTTGTAGAGATCAGCAGTTTTCAATTAGAGAATATTTTAAATTTCAAACCGAATGTTGCTGTTTTATTGAACATTACACCCGATCATCTTGACCGATATAGTTCATTTAATGAATATGCAGAAACGAAAGTAAAAATATTTACTAATCAATCAAAAAATGATATTGCAATATTAAATGTTGATGATGAAAATGTTTTAAAATTTTCAAAACCAAAATCAAATATTGTAAACATTTCAATGAAAAAAAATAGAGATCAATTTGCATATTTTGACGAAACATATTTTCATTACAAAATAAATTCACAATGGCACAAGCTAATGAAAAATAAGATCCAACTAATTGGAGAACATAATCAGTATAACATATTAGCCGCATTTTCTGCTGCGTATCCTTTTTTAAATACTGAAACAGGAACAGTTAGCTCATTATCTACATTTAAAACGATTTCTCATCGCATCGAATTTTGCGGAGAAATTAACGGAGTTAGCTTTTATAATGATTCTAAAGCAACAAATACAGATTCAGTGAAAGTTGCTTTAAACAGTTTTAATGATCCAATTCATTTAATATTAGGTGGGAAAGACAAAGATACAGATTTCTCCGAATTACAAGAACTGATAAATAAAAATGTAAAAACAGTATATACAATTGGTGAAACAGAAAATAAAATAAATTCACAATTAAAAAATATAAAGATTATCAATTCAAAAGTATTGGATGTGGCAATTAATAATGCATTAAAAAATGCCAACAAAAACGAAATTATACTTTTGTCTCCCTCCTGTTCCAGTTATGATCAATATGCAAATTTTGAAAAGAGAGGTGAACATTTTAAAACTATTTTCAATAAATTAAAAGAACTCTACAAATATGAAAACTAAAAGTAAAAATCCCTTAATATTTAAAATATTTATTATTACGCTCCTATTATTAATAGGATTAGGAATTGTTATGCAATATTCCGCAAGCAATAAAATAGCTTTTGAAAAAACTGGAAAGAGTTACTATTTCTTCTTACAACATATTAAACGATTACTATTTGGAATATTAATATGCTTAACTTTTCTTTTCATTGATTACAAATATATGAAAAAAGCTGTGAGTATCTTATTTATCATCACTCTTGTTATTATCATTATCCCAATAATAAAAAAGACAATTAGTAATTCTTCAATTCCAGCTCGTTGGTTTTCAATTGGTTCAACATCGATTCAAACTAGCGAAGTTGCCAGGTTATTTTTAATAATATTTTTAGCCAATTATATCACAAAACATAATTCAGAAATTACAGATTTTAAAAGAGGATTTTTCCCTGCTTTTGCAATAATAACAATTTTCGTAATTTTAATAGCATCTCAACCTGATTTTTCATCAGCAGTTATTATTTATTTTATTTGTATTGTTACTTTATATGTTGGTGGAGCAAAATTTCTACATATCGCAGGTGTATCTTCCATAATAGGTATATTAGGTTTCATTTATATAAGAATTGAGCCATACAGGTGGAATAGGATCTTAACTTTTATGGATTCATCTGACACTAAAAATAGTGCATACCAAATAAATCAATCATTGATCAGTTTGGCAAATGGAGGAATTTTTGGACAAGGAATAGGAAATAGTATGGGAAAAAATCTGTTCTTACCTGAAGCTAATACCGATTTTATATTTTCCATTATTGGTGAAGAATTAGGATTTATCGGATCAGCGTTTTTTATCTCTTTATTTTTCGTATTGTTTTTCAGTATGCATAAAATAGCTAAACATGTCAAGGATCAATTTGGACAATTAATTATTTTTTCAACTGCCTTATCAATAATTATTTATGCTCTATTCAACGCTTCGGTTTGTTCGGGAATTGGTCCAGTAACAGGTTTACCAATGCCTTTTGTAAGTTATTCAGGTTCTCAAATTTTAATTAACGGAGTATTATTAGGAATAGTATTTAATATATATCTGAAAGAAAGGAAATCAATAAAATGGGAAAAATAAAAAATAAAAAAATCACAATAGTTATAACCGGTGGAGGAACCGGCGGGCATTATTATCCGGCTATGTCAATAATTGAGGGTATCCGTTCATATTTTCACAAGTATTTTCCAAAAAAAGATCTAAAATTATTTTATATCGGTTCACAATTTGGAATTGAAGAGATATTAATTAACCACATAGACATTCCATATTCTTTACTAAAGATCAAAGGTTTTGCAAGAACTATCAACATCAGGTCAATATTGAATAATCTTTTACTTCCTATTAGAATTCTTTTATCCATGAGAAAAGTTAAAAGGATTTTTAATGATATGGAAGTAGATGCTGTAATTGGAACAGGTGGATATGTAACTGCTATTCCAGGAAAAATAGCTATCAAAAATAATATACCACTTTACCTACAAGAACAGAATGGATATCCCGGTTTAACAACTAGAATTTTATCAAAAAATTCTAGAATTATTTTTTATGCTTATAAAGAAATTAAAAAATATATCTCTAAAGAAGTAAAATTAATTAAATCCGGTAATCCAACACAAAAAAATATAAAATTACTTAGCAAATCAAAAGCAGTAGTTCCATTTCATCTCTCAAAAACCAAATTCACAATTTTTATTTTTGGTGGGAGTCAAGGTTCAAAAAGTATTAACAAATATTTTTTAAAAAATATCAAAGAGATCATTGATAAATTAAATGTACAATTCATTTGGCAAACGGGAAGAAAAAATTATATTGAAATAAAAGAACAATTGGGAAATATTTCATCAATTTTTCTAACACCCTATGTTTATAACATGTCAGAAGCCTACTCTTCAGCAGATTTAATCATTTCACGAGCAGGAGCTTTGACAATTGCAGAAATAAAGAAAATGCATATTCCTTCATTATTAATTCCTCTACCATCTGCAGCCGCGAGTCATCAGCTTGTTAATGCAAGATCATTAGAAAAAATCGGAGCAGCAATCATAATAGAAGAGAAAAATTTAAATGATAATAATTTAATATCTACTATTGATGAACTTGTAAATGATAAACATAAGATTTTCAAAATGAAAAATGCATTACGAAAAATAAAGCAATTAGACTCTGCAACAATTGTTGCAAAAAAAATATTGATCGATCTGAAAAAGGATCACAAATAAAATGAAAGATATCAATTTAAAAGAAATAAAAAGTATTCATATGGTAGGAATTGGCGGCATTGGAATGAGTGCCATCGCAAAGATTCTTCAACAAATAGGATATTCTGTAAGTGGCTCAGATGCTAATAGATCCGAAAACACAAAACAATTAGAGAAACTTGGAATAAAAATTGCTATTGGTCATTCTGATAAAAATATAAACTGTCAAGATGTTGTTGTCTATAGCAGTGCGATAACAAAAACGAATTCTGAAATAATAAAAGCAAAAAAGCAAAATATTCCTATAATCCGTAGAGCTGAATTTTTAGGAAAATTAATTAAACTTTGGTCTTATGGAGTTGGAATCTCCGGAACACATGGAAAAACAACAACTTCATCAATTACAAGTATTGTTTTTATGGAAGCAGATTTAGATCCAACATTTATTATCGGAGGAATTCTAAAAAATGTCAATTCTAATTCGTTACTTGGTAAGGGTAAATATATAATTTATGAAGCAGATGAATATGACAGAACTTTTCTTGCCCTCCCTCCTACTTATTCAATAATTACTAATATTGAAATGGATCATTCTGATATTTATTCAGATATTAAAGATATGAAAACATCATTTTTAAAATATGCAAACTCAACTTCAAAAGAGGGATTTATTGTTCTTTGCATAGATGATGAAAATATTCAAAATATAATTCCGGAAATTAAATCACGGATTATTTCTTATGGATTTGACAAAAAAGCCGATTATCAAATAAAACTTTCCGAAACACAAGAACTATATTCACTCTTTAAAATATATTATAAAAATGAATTATTAGATATTTTTAAATTAAATGTAATTGGTATCCATAATATAAAAAATGCAGCTGGTGTTATAGCATTATCTCACCAACTAAAAATTCCAATTGACAAAATAAAAAACGGCTTAACAAAATACAAGGGAGTGAATCGTCGTTTTGAAATAAAACACAAAATTAATAACACTATTTTTATTGATGATTATGCTCATCATCCTTCAGAGATAAAGGCAACATTAGAATCAATAAGATTCGCATATGCAAATAAAAGAATAATAGCTATTTTTCAACCTCATCTTTATA
>LSCC01000047.1 GCA_001577215.1 Fidelibacterota bacterium TCS52 | reverse complement strand
GTAACAGAAACAAAAAAAGCTGCATTGGAAATTATAGAAGGTATAAATACAAAAAAAGAGGGGCGGATCACTATCGTTCCAATAGACACTGTACAAAAGTTCATCACCAAACCTGTAAAATATGATAGCAAAGATCCAAATATAATCGGTTATGCAAAGGATTTTATTAAATTTGATAAAAAGGCAAAAGTTTTAATTGATTATTTCTTGAATGACTTGCTCATTGTTAAATCGTTGAAAAAAATACCGAACAAATTATTAAATGAAAATAAATTTTGTTTTGTTACATTAGAGGGTGATTATATAAATAAAAAGGGAATTATAAAAGGTGGTCGCGGCTCTAAATTTCAAAATTTAGTGGGTAGAAAAGAGCGGATCAAATCATTAGAACAATCAGCTGCAAAAATAGAAAGCAAAATATCATCTGAGGATAAAAATTTAAAGGAAGATCAACAGTCACTAATAGCTACAAAAGAATTAATCGAGAAAATAAATGCTGAAATTAAAAAATTAAATGATATCCAAAATGAAATAGAGAAAAAAATAGATAAAGCAGAATTTTCAATTGAGCAATATAAAAAATCGTTTGATAAAATTGAGCAGAAAATATCAACATATAGTTACAAAATACAAGACATTGAGAAATCGTTAAAAGAATTAGTAAAAGATAACAAAAAAGCGGCATCATCAATTAGTGAAACCGAAACTCGATTTAATGAAGCAAAAAATAAATATGATGAAATTTCCGAGATCAAAGAAAAATATTTCCAAGAAACACAAGAAACGAGAATAAAATTGATCACAATTGAGAGAGAAAAAGAGACAACAAATTATCGTTTCCAAAACGCTCTTGACACGATAAAAGAATTATCCAATAGAATAGAAATTATAGATAAAGAACTAAAATCTTTTCATGATATTATTAAAGAAGGGAAATCGGAGCAGAAGAAATTAAAAATTGATCTGGAAAGGTTGAACGACAAATTAAATGTTGTAAAAAACAACGAAATCAAGGTCAATAAAGAGTATCAAAAAAAGAAAAAGCAGATATATGATGTAGAAAACTCCATTACGAAAAAACACAAGAACCAAGAAAATGTTTTTCAAAGCTTAAAAGATATAGAAATCAAATTGAATGAAATGAAGTCAGAAAAAGATCAGCTGATAGAGAGAATAAAAGATCGCTACAAAATTGATATTTTACAAAAAGAATATAATATATCTGATCTGTCAGAAGTTGAAATGCAGGTAAAAATTGAAAAATTAAGAAATCAAATTGAGCTTATCGGTCCAATAAATATGGCAATAAAAACGGAATATGAAGAGGAGTCAACTCGTCTGAATTTCATTCAAGAACAAAAAGATGATTTGGTAGAAGCTGAGGAGAGCATACTTGAAACAATAGATAAATTAGATAAAGAAGCTCGTCAAAAATATATCAAAACATTTGGTCAGATCAAACAAAACTTCAGCAAAACATTCGACATGTTTTTTCCTGACGGTAATTGTGATCTAAAATTGGTCGGTGATCAAGATCCATTAGAAGCAGATATTGAAATATTTTCTCGCCCAAAAGGAAAAGAGCTGAAATCAATTCGCGCCCTATCTGGTGGTGAAAAGGCCTTAACCGCTATTTCACTTCTATTTGCTATCTATTTAGTAAAACCCTCTCCATATTGTATTTTAGATGAGGTAGATGCTCCTTTGGACGATATGAATGTTGAAAGATTTACTAAAGCTTTGTCACATTTTACAGACAAAACTCAATTTATTATTGTAACTCACAATAAAATGACAATGAAAGTAGCAAATTATCTTTATGGAGTAACAATGCAGGAAGAGGGCATTTCTAAAATTGTTTCAGTAAAATTTAATAAGGAAAATGAAATGTCACCCCCGCCTGTTGCGAAAAGGAAAAAAGCAAAAAAATAAGAAAATCGAACAAAAAAGTTATGATTATTAGCAACAAACAATAACGAATAAAAAATAATATTTATTATTTTATAAATATAAAAAGAGATTAGTTATTGTTGGTTTTCGTTGATTATTAAAAAATGGAGAAAATTATGAAAAAAACAAAAAATTATGCTTTAGTATTTCTATTTGGACTGATCTTAATTTTTACTAATGTTTTAGCAAATAGTAGGAATCAAATCCCTTTTGCTTTGGATAATGCTTCATTTTCAGATCAGCAGGGTCCATCTATTGTGGAAATTTATTATTCCATTAATAGAGGCCACTTCACTTGGAAAAAACAGAAAGATGGAAATTTTTTTGGCACCTATCAAATCACTACCACATTATATTCAGATAAAAAAGTTATATTTTCAAATGAGATGGAACTTAATGATGCAACGAACGATACACTTTCGGTAAAGTCAAATCAGAAAATCCCAGATCAATTAATGTTGCGTGTTTCACCTGGGAATTATCAATTGGTAGTAAAGGTAAAAGATAAATATTCAGAAAAAAGCAATACTCTTCAAATCCCTATGGAAGTTAGATCGTTTTCTTCTAAATCATTAGATGTCAGTGATATTGAAATCGGATCTTATGCAGTAAAAACGAAAAAAGAAAACAAGTTTACAAAATTCGGGATGTATGATATTATTCCCTACGCTCAAAGGGAGTATAGTAAAAAATTAAGTGATGTTACTATTTATGCGGAAATATATAATCTTACAAAATTAAGTGGTAAGGCAAATAATTATACTTATTGGTTTGAAGTTCTGTCGTTGGATGATGAAGTCGTGAAGACATTTGAAAAAAAAACAATAGATACACCGGGCAATTACAGCATAATCATTGACAAATTCAATGTTGCCGATCTGAAACCGGGAATTTATCATAGTAATTTGAATGTCGTTGATAATAATAACGGACAAAAAGTAAGTGTTAGAGAAAAAATTTATTTTACGGGACCGATAGAGGAATTACAAACAAATGAACTTATTGCTAAAATGGTTAGAAATAGATCAAAGGATGAATTGGATTCGACATTCAATAATATTAAATGTCTGATGTCCAATAAAGAAATAAGGATGTTTAAAAAAAGCAATTTGACAGGGAAACAATCATTCCTAATTGGATTTTGGGAAAGGAAAGATCCTAATATTAAAACACCCGCCAATGAATATAGAATAATGATCGAAAAGAGAATAAACTATGTTATTGACAAGTATTCTACATCAATGACAAGAGGCCCATTAACAGATCGTGGAAGAACGATCATAAAATATGGCAAGCCGGATGAAATTGAAAAAAAACCAAGCACTGCAGGCACCTGCCCTTACGAAATCTGGCAGTATTATAGCATAGAAGGTGGTGTTATGTTCGTTTTTTATGATCCAAACGGATTCGGCGATTATGAATTACTACATAGTTCAAAACGTGGTGAGAGACATGATTCCAATTGGGAAAACAAAATAAAAAATACCGTAGGAGGTTTTGACCCATTTTAAATAATCAAAATTTAATTGGCATTGATCTTGGTGGAACAAAAGTAAGAGTTGGAATTGTTTCCGGAGAAGATCATTCTATAATTGGAAAAACTATCAGATTTGATTCTTTTGATTGTAAAACAGGTGATGAACTTGCTGAACGAATTGCAATTCAAATCAAAATATTACTTGATAACCACAATCATAAAAAGTCAGATATAAAAGGAGTTGGCATCGGATCACCAGGTCCATTGGATCCATTTACAGGAACGATCCTGGAAACATTGAACATTAAGATATTGAGAAATTATCCTTTGAAAGAAAAATTGGAAAATGAGATTGGTTTAGATGTTTTTGTTGATAATGATGCAAATTGTTTTGGATTGGGAGAACAAAAAGCAGGTAAGGCACAAGATAAAAAACATGTTATTGTTGCAACATTAGGAACCGGCTACGGATTTGCATATATTTTGAATGGAGCAATAGTTCACGGCGCAACAGGAACTGCAACAGAAATTGGCAGAAATGTTTACAGAAATGGAATTTATGAAGATTATATTTC
>LSCC01000046.1 GCA_001577215.1 Fidelibacterota bacterium TCS52 | reverse complement strand
TTCACATTTTTGTCGTTTACTTTTTCTGCTGCATTAATATAAAAAGCATAGCTTTCTTTTTCAATTTTTATGGCATATTCTATTATTTCTCGTACATTATATTCCATATTTAATTTACCTTATAATAAATATTTATTAATACCTTTAGCTGCAATATGTCCATTTGCAATTCCACTAATCACATCGGGACCTTGAATAATATCCCCACCAACGAATAACCATTTTAAATCCGATTGAAATTTTTCATTTACTTGAATTCTTCCTCTTGGGCCAAACTTCAAACCGGTTTTGATCTCTTCAGAAAGATAAGACAGATCCATTCCTTGACCGATAGCTTCAACTACCATATCAGCTTCGAAATATTTCTTTTGGTTTTTATCAAATTTAGGATTGAATCTACCTTCATCATCAAATACGGAAGTACATTTTACAACATGCAATCCCTTGATTTTTCCATTTTCTATTTCAACTTCTTTTGGTCCCCAACCAGGATCAATAATTGCTTTTTCTTCGCGGGCCTCAACGACTTCTTCCCTATCAGCAGGCATAATATCTTCTGTTTCCAAGGAAGTAGCTGTTATCTGTACTTTACCATATTTCTTATTTTGCAATCTCGCTAAAGTTCTTGTAATATCCATCGCAACATTTCCACCACCAACAACAACAATCTTTTCTGCAACATCAATTTCATTTCCGAGAGTTACTTCTCGTAAAAGGTTTGTAGCAAAATAAACTCTTTTATTATCTGAACCAGGAATATTCGTGCTTCTACTAAGATGGAGTCCCGTTCCGGCGAATACTGCATCATAATCATTATGCAATTTCTCAAGAGAAATATCTTCACCAATTCTTGTATTAAATTGAACTTTTACACCAAGCGATTTGATATAATTAATATCTTTGTCGATCTGATCATAAGGAAGACGATATTTTGGAATTCCGTATCTTGTCATACCGCCGGCATTCGGCAATGCTTCAAAAATTTTTATTTCGTATCCTAAAATTGCCAGATAATATGCAGCAGATAAACCAGCCGGACCGGCTCCAATTATTGCAACTTTTTTATTTATTTTTGGGTCTGCAAGATGCTTTGTGCCAAGGACCTCTTTATATTTTTCAGGTGGAATTTGATCTGCAATATATCTCTTTAACCATCTGATAGCTATGGATTCTCCATTATTATGTAATGCACAGGCAGTTTCACAATTGTGAGTACAAATTCGTCCGCAAATTTCCGGCAAAGGATTTGTTTCATAAAGAATTCTAAAAGCATTTTCTATATCATCTTCCCTGATTGCTGCAATATATTCCGGAATATCCATATGAGCCGGACATTGTGCAACACAAATTCCACATTCTAAACATCTTTCTGCCTCTTTCATGGCTTGCTCTTTATTGTATCCTTTCACAATTTCAATAAATGTTTTATCACGATTCTCCGGTTCTAATTCAGACATTTCCACTCTATCATAATCAATCAATTGCATATTTTCTGAACGCTTGTAACCTCTACTTTCATTTTGCCATTTTGTTTCGTCGGCTCCGGGTATAAATCTGAAATCTTCTGCTTCATCACTTATCCAGGTATATTCATTAGACATCGTAAGAGATCCAGTCGGACATACATCAACACAGAGTGCACACCAACAGCAGCGACCGTAATCCAAAAGTGGGCGTAATCCGCTATCTCCCATATCTGTATCAACCTTATCAACCGGCATCAGATCGATAGCTGCATTCTGACAAATATCTTCACAAGTTCCACAACCAATACATTTTTCAAAATCATTTTTGTGAAATCCACGATAGTTTTCAGCACCCGGTCGATCTTTTGTTGGTTTTTTAATAGTCCACGGTTTTTGTGCGGCTCTCTTCCAAACACCAAATGGTGATAATATATCTTTTAAACTCATTTTTACCTCTCTATTTCCGGTGGACAAGTATGCAATGAAACCATTAATCCTGCTAAATCAGAAATACTGGTATTAACTGCTAATTTTTCTAAAACTGAAATTGCATGAGTGTAACTTGCACCTCTATTAAATACTCTTCTTGGAAATTTACTACCATCTGACACAACATAGAATCCATGCTCTCCACGAGTTGATTCTGCCTTAATATAAGTTTGTCCGGCAGGAATTTTCCAATTTATTACATTTGGAATTTTTGCTTGAATATCTCCATCTTCAGGTATTTTATCTAAAATTTGGGTTATCAAATCTAAACTCTGATGCATTTCTTGATATCTCAATTCTGCTCTTGTATATGCATCTCCACCGGTTGCTGTCAACATATTCAAATCTAATTCATTATATTTCAAGTAAGGTGTATTTTGTCGGACATCATATTCTTTTCCACTTCCACGAGCATTTGGTCCGACAATTCCATATTCATCAACCATCTCAGGTGTAATAATTCCAAGACCTTTTAATCTTGATTTAATTATTGAATTGTTAAAAAATGTTCTTTCAACATCAGATAATAATTTTCTAGTTTTTGTAACTAAGTTTCTTGCTCTATCCTTAAACCCTTTTGGTAGATCTTTTCTTACTCCACCCGGAATAATATACATATGATAAATACGCCCACCACTTATTTCTTCAAATAAATCTAACCAGAAATCTCGCATTGAAACTGTCCATTGACCAATTATACCCATACCTAATGAACCAGCCTGACCACCAATCCACATTAAAAAACTAGCAATTCTACTCATTTCCAAATTTAATGTGCGAATCCATTTTGCTTTTTCAGGAATTTCAATCCCGGACAATTCTTCTACAGCGGCTGAATAACAGTATTCATTTGTATCCGGTTCGGGAACACAAATTCTGCACACTATTGTAAAGCCCTGAATATATTTTCTTCTCTCGAGAAGTTTTTCAAAACCACGATGTAAATAACCAACATGCGTTTTTGCATCTACAATTTCATCACCATTTAAAGTGATTTCCATAGACATATTTCCAGTTACACCCGGATGTTGAGGGCCTTGCCAAATCTTTGTAAATTTGTGTGAATCAAGATCGATAACAGGTTTACCATTTTCCATTTTTGGAAATTTTTCTCTATCTGCTTTGAAATTTTTATATTTACTTTCTGAAATTTTACTCATCATCTTTCCTCCTAATTTTAGGAGGTTCAACAAAATTCTTATACAATTTTTCTTTCATATAATCCTTTGGATTTTTTGTATATCTTCCCGGTCTTTGATAAAATGTTTTTTCTGAATATTTTTTCGTATCAAAATCTCTTCTCATTGGCGGAATTTCTTCCCATCCTTCCAAAACAAATGACTCATTAACTCGTGGAGATCCAGGAAAATTTATCCCATACAACTCATGTAATTCTCTTTGAAATTGCCAAGCGTGTGGCCATAATTTATGTATAGAAGTCATTTCTGATTTTTCTCTATCAATAATAACTTTTATTCCGAGATTAACTTTAGTTTCATAATTATACAACATGTAAGTTAATTGAAACATATTATATTCATTGTAATCAACTGCTTGTAAAAATGATAAATGTGTAAATTCTTCCTGTTCTTTCAGATATGAAAGAAGAAAAATAATATGTTTCTCTTCAACATTTATAAAATAAAGATCATCTCTTTGCTTTAAAAATTCAATCTCAATTTTATCTTTTATTCTATTTAATAATTGTTTCATAAGTTTTCCTTTTTTTCCTGCAAATTTAGGATTTGCTAATATTTCTCATCAACCTTAACCTAAAAAGACTACCAGTTATAATCGGGCATATTCCAATCTTTGATCACCCTTTTTTGATTTTTTTTATACCAATCGAAGTTTTCTACATATTTGTTCATTCCGTCACACTCATTGGCTTTTATTTTTTCTTTTAATTTATCAAATCCTGCAATAAGAGATTCTGGTCTTGGCATACAACCTGCTATATAAATATCTACAGGAATATAATGATCAATTCTGTTTATTGTGTTGTAACTATCATAATACATCCCACCATTAATTGTACAACTTCCTAACGCAATTACAAATTTCGGACCTTGCATTTGCTCATAACTTCGTACAATTCTTTTTATAGTTTTCATCGAAGCATACCCACCGATAACGAAAACACAAGATTGTCGTGGTGTTGGTCTTGGAGCGATTCCATATCGAAACATATCATATCGTGCCGTCATCAATGGTCTTAATTCAATTGCTCCACATCCGGTTCCAAACCCAAGTATCCATAGAGATTCAGCACGAGCCCAATTTAGAAATTTTTCTAAATATTTGTTCAAAGGTCTTACCGTTTTTGGACGAGCATCACTAAAAAGAGTCTTCTCTTTTTCAGACAAACCTTTATTTGCCAATTTCATCTCTTTTTCAATTTCTTTTATATTTTTTTTATCCACAATTTCTCCTTAAAAATATGCAATAAAGATTATCGCTACTATTCCAATTATTGTTGGCCATTTCAAGAAAAAACGCATTGATTGTTCCGGTCTAAATCTTGGAAATGCTGCTCCAACAAAAACTGAAAACATATATATTAAAAATGTTTTTATTACCATGATCAAAAGATTTGTTGCCCCACCAAAATAAAGATTCATAAAAAGAACTAATTTAGCAGCTGCAAATAAACCTCTATTCGTCTGTAATGTTGCCAAGAAACTGCTGTTCATTTCTATAGGTGGACCAATTGGAATTTCCTGTGGTGCTAAAACAATGCTAAAAGGAGAATGCATATTCATTCCCAATAATGAAATCATTGCAGCAATTACTGCAAGCGGATTTGTAAATAATGTCCAATTTGTTATTCCTCCTTGCTGCGCAGCAACAATTGTAGTTATATTTAATGTGTTATATTGAATAGCAATAGCAATTACGGATAAAGCAAATGGTACTTCAAACGATGTCATTTGAGACAAACCTCGTGCAATTCCAATTGGTGAATATGGGTGCCCTCCTTCACCTGCTCCAAGTGCCATTCCAAGTTGCCCAAAAAAGATAAAATACATAACAAGAAGCAGATCGCCTGCAATTGAAAAATTAGAGAATATAGCAGAACCAAATATCACAGGAATAAAAAGATAAGTTCCTAATCCACCTGCGAAACGAAATACCGGACCAAGGTAGAACATAATTCCGTGAGAAATTGAAACTCGTTTTCCATGTGTTTTAATAATATCAAGAAATGGCTGCCATACGGGAGGACCAAATCTTCCATGAGCTCTTGCATAAATTTTTCTTACTATCCCTCCAAGTGTAAGTCCATACACCGTTGCAACAATTATTGAAATAATCGCATAAAATATTTTTATCATAATATCCATATTACACTCCCATAATGAAATAAATTGCTACAATATACAAAATTATATGTAAAATATATGTTTGACCATTTCCACTATAAATCTGACGAAATAATCCCGCTAATGAATTTGTTCCTTCACTTACATAATTCCAAAAACTTTGAATCCTTGGTTTTGTAAGACCGCCCAATGCTTTATAATAATGTGAAAACATATTATGAGCAAAATGAGTTGTCTGTGGCGACTCTGGTCTTTCTGCTGCATAAACAATGTTGAATTGTTTAACCGTCTGAGTTCTACCATTAATTAATAATAATAAAATCAATGGAACAGCAAATACTCCCATTGTTACATACATAACCATATTCCCATTCCAATATCCCAAACTGCTTGTTACATTGTATCCGTCAATAACTATTGATGAATTGAAATAATTTCCTACGATAGTATTTAATGGTTGGATTATCAAATTTGGATACATTGAAATAGCCATAATTCCTATAATAAATATCACTTGTGGTATTAAATACCAGATTGGTGATTCTTTGATATTTTGATGTTCATACTTCATCTGCCCCAAAAAAATAGAATGAATCATCCTGTATAAATACAAAAAACTAACAGCGCTGGCAAAGAAAAATACTCCCGCTTGTAAAAACCATCCCTTTTCGATCAAAGAATTATAGAGTAGCCATTTGGAACCAAAGCCGGATAATGGAGGAACTCCTGAAATAGCAATAATTCCTATTAAAACTGTAATGAACGAAAGAGGCATTTTTTTGATCAATCCACCCATTTTATACATTTGTCTTGTACCTGTTCGATAGATAACCCCCGCAATTGCAATAAAGATCATTGCCTTAAACATAAAATGGTTTAAAGTTAGATATAATCCGGAAATCCACCCTAAATGACTAAGCAAACTAATTGAAACAATTATGTATCCTAATTGACTCATACTTGAATAAGCCATTAATTTTTTTACATCTTCCTGAAAAGTTGCTAAAAAAGCTCCTACAATGGCTGAAATTGCACCCAACCATCCTAGCCAATAAAACAGATCAAAATCTGGCGTTTGTTTTATAAATGAAATTGCCAACAATATAATACCAAAAATTCCTGTTTTACTAAACATTGAAGAAAAGAACGGTGTTACATCATCTTCTGCTTCTGCATATGCACCCGGTATCCAAATATGTGCTCCAAAAGAAGCTGATTTGACCAGAAATCCAATTATCATTAAAATCATTGCCATCAACGGAATTTTAATTGTTCCAATAGTATTGATTATAGCACCGTTATTTGCAATATTTGGCATATAACCAAAACCTGCAAGAATAAAATATGCTCCTGCAAGCGAAAAAGTGATAAAAACGATAGCAGGTATTTTGGCTCTCTTTCCTCTCAATATCAGTAGATATGCTGCGATCGTCATAAATTCCCAATTTATGAAAAAAGCCAAAAAACTCTCCGCAATAATTAAATTCCCCATGCCGAAGATCATCATTAATAAAAAGCCATAGAAACCTTTCCCTGTATTCTTTCTATTAATTGTAGAAATAATTACTATCCCACTCCCGATGATAAATATAATTCCAAACAATAGCTGGATTGACATTCCAAGAGGAAATAAGAAATATCCATAAAGTACAACTGCAGCTATTGAAATAATTGCTTTCACTTTCGATCTTAAAAAACTGATCAAAAACATTCCAAAAATTGCAACAAGTGGTAAATAATTAAAATAGTTCAAACTATAAACATTAGTCATTATCCAAAATGAAGTAAAAAATAGTATTAAAACAAAAACAATTATAGGAAAAATTTGTGAAAATTGAACCTGTTCCATTGTTTCTTTGTTTAACTTATTTTTTGTAGTATAACCAAACCAACGGAATAGATAAAAAGCTTCCAATAAAGAACCAACCAAAATTGCTGATAATCCAATATAATATTTACTTCCGACAAATACTTTTACCATTTCCCATTTCGCCCAAAATCCGGGGAATGGTGGCAATCCGCTTAATGCTAAAAGTGAAATTCCAAATAATATTAATAATGGAATATTATTTCTCAATACACTCCAATCTTTTATATTATTCTTTTTCACAATCCCTGCAATCCAAAAAAGTAATGCTTTAGCAATAAAATGATTAATAAAAATTCCACCAGCTATTAGAAATGAAATATTTTGAGAAACGCCAAGCTTTGTTGTATAAAAAAGTGAAGCAGCAAGAAGTCCCATTTGAGCTACTGAAGAGTATCCTAGTAATCTTTTAGGATTTGATTGCCTAATACCGACCAAATTAGAAAAAATATATGTTACTATTCCCATTCCAGTAAAAACAGAAAGATATACAGTTGGAAGTAGTGGCAGGATCTTATATAAAACAAAAATAATCGCTGCCGAATTCACAACGGCTATAATAGCAACAATTCCGGAATTGACCGATTCATAAACATCTAAAGCCCATCCATTTGCAGGAAATGGCTTCAACTCAATAAAAATTCCAATTGCTAAAAGAAAAACTCCAATTAAACCATAATTAGTAAAATCATTCGAACTAATAAATTCTAAATTTAGATTTCCCGAAAAGTAATAAACAAAAATTACACCGAGTAAAAAGAATGTTGAAGCAACTCCACCTGCTATCATATATTTGAACCCGGCAGAAAGGGATTTTTTATTTTTAGTTAAAATTGTAAGAGCAAAAGTAGAAATAGATAGGATTTCCAAAAACACGAACATATTAAACAGATCTCTTGTCATTACCAATCCATTAACTCCCATAATTAAAATCAAATAAAGAATTAATGAAGAAATTTTGCTCTCTTTGAATTTCTTAATTAGATAAATTGCTGACAATAATCCTGCTAAATTTGCAAATAGCAGCACAAACGATTCTAGCATTCCCAATTGTAAATTGATCGATAAAGGCGCACTGAATCCAGCTGTATTAATTGTCAATGTGGAAACACCTAGAATTGCAAACCGATAAAACCAGTCGGCAATTACGAAAACATTAAATGTTAAAACACTATAGAAAACAGTTAGAGATAATTTCCTTCCACCCTTATCAAATATTGATAAGAGGAATCCTGCTAGAAGTGATAGAATAATTATATAAATTGGATTTACCATTTTAACTCCTGATAATCATCAATTGAAAGTGAATTTCTTTTTTTATAAAGTTCTACAACGAAAGTTAGCATTAAAGCCGTTACTGCCAAACCAATTACGATCGCTGTCAAAACCAATACAGATGGAATCGGATCAACAACTTGTTGAGCTGCCTTTCCCAAATCTACAACACTGTTAAGAATTGGAGCAGTTCTATTTCGTAAATAACCAATTGAAACAATGATAATGTGAACTCCTGTATCTACAATTGAAAAACCGATCACAATTTTAATTAAATTCTTTTGAGAAAGCATTCCATAAATTCCAATAAGCAGGAGAGCGAAACCTAAAATTAATGCAAAAATCATTATTCACCTCTCATTGTATCTAAAATATTTGTTAATTCTGAACCGACCTTTAAACCAATTAAGGAATAGATAATCGGTATTGCTCCTGCGCTAAATAGATTTCCATATTCACCAAGAGGAATTATTTTCGCATTTAAAAATCCTATAGTGAGAACCAATCCAATTAGACCAATAACAACATAAAATGCACCGGAAAATGATTCAACAACTTGCAAAATTGTGTGATTGAATTTTATGTTCACATCGGATAGGATCAACAATAGAAATGCAGTTGCTATTATTACACCACCCTGAAAACCGCCACCTGGTGTAAGATGGCCATGTGTAAAAATGTAAACTCCAAGTAAAATTATTAATGCTACTAAAAATGAAGATGCGGTTTGTAAAAGTTCAGATGAACCTCTCTTTTTTGTTTTTTTCTTTTTTAATAAAAATCCAATTGCTGCAGTTGCCAAAAATAAAACTGTTACTTCACCAAGTGTATCCAAACCACGATATGTAACAATTACTGATGTAACTACATTTTGTGAGTTTAATTCATTAACAGAACCGGAAACATAATTGGTTGATAAATCATTCAAGTTTTCAAGAAATTCAAAATTCGTTACAAGCGGAAAAAGCATCATTATCAATCCAATCATTGCTAGAATTACTATTATTTTTTTAATCATCTTTTTTCTCCTTTCGCACTTTGTTCAATGCATAAAGAAAAATAATTGTTGTAAGTCCGGACCCAATAGATGCCTCTGTCATAGCAACATCAGGTGATCCTAAAATTAGATAGATCACACTTGCTAACAAACTGATCACTCCTGCAGTAATAATTGCTGCAAGTAAATTTTTCAAATGCAAAGCAACAATACCGGCTATGATCATTAAAATTCCCAAAGTTATTATAATTATTACGGAGATCATTTTTCTTCTCCTTTATTTTTTATATTATCCTTTTCAAGATCATCTTTTTTAGTACGATCTGTTAATTTAATACCTGTGAAATGAGCAGCACGAGCTAATGCATTTGACGAAACCGGATTTGTAAACATCACAAATAAAATTAAAACGACAATTTTTCCGAAACAGCCACATTCTAAATGACCTATTGAAATTCCAAAAAGAAAAAATATTGTTCCCAAAGTAGTCGCTTTTGTCCCTGCCTGCATTCTGTTATAAACATCAGGCATTCTGAAAATTCCTAATGCTCCCAAAAGGAGAAACAACGAACCTATCAAAGTAATAATTGCACCAAATAATTCCATCATATCCCCCTTTCTAAATAACGAGCTATTGCTACAACACCAACAAAACTTATCAGTGCATAAACCATTGCAATATCAAGATAGATTATTCTGTTTGAATAATACGCAATAAAAACAATCAAAGAAATTGCATTAATCGTCATTACATCTAATGCAACTGCTCTATCGGCAACAGTTGGGCCAATTATCATTCTTATAAAAGCTATACCTATGCTAACTAATGTAATGATCGCAGCAGTATTATAAATTATATTAGCCAAAAATTACCTCCAAATATTTTTCAAAATTTGACACAATTGATTTTGTTGCACCTTCAATATTTTCACTTGTAACATCAATCCAATGAATATAAAAATATTCATCTCTCATTTCTACAGTTAAAGTTCCCGGAGTTAGAGTTATCGAATTTGCTAAAAATGCTCTTCCAAGCGGGCTTTTCAATTTCGTTTTCACTTTCACAATCCCAGGATTGATCGGTAATTTCGGAGAAATAACTCTAAATGCAACATCAATATTTGATTTTATTAATTCTTTCAAAAATACAAATAAGTAAATTATACTGAATAATATTGATTTAGGATTTAGTTTAATTGCAGACAAAACAGGTTTTAAACCGATCGTCATCAATACAATTATTATTGAAGCAATAGCTCCGATTGTTAATTCTTGAACATCAAGAGAAGTAAAAAGTATCCAAAAAATCATCAGCGTTAGAAATAAAAGAATTGAATGTTTTAGTTTTCTCATTACTAAACCTTTCTTTTTTTATTATTTTTCATTTTCCTATTCTCCACTAAGATAAACATTTTTTCATACAATACGAAATTACTTCAAGTTCTTTCGCAAGATCAATATTATGAATAAAAATATTGTTCTTTTCCGGTGGCAATATTACAGAAGTAAAATTTAGAATACCTTTTACGAATTTTGGGTCTAAACTATCTACGATCTTTATTGTTTCTGAAGATGGAACCGTGAGTAAAACAATTTCAATTCTGTTTTTTTTAATGAATCCATTTAATCTTTCATTAGAATATATTTTTGTATTGTCAATCATTTTCCCAATTTTATCAGAATTATTATCAAAAGCTGCGACAAAATTAAAATTTGCATTTTTAATACCTTGATATTTTATTATAGCAGTTCCTAAATTCCCAGCACCGATAAGCACAACATTTTTGGTTTTATTCAGTCCGAGAATTTTTTCAATCTCTTTAATCAACTCATCAATATTGTATCCTTTTCCTTTCATACCGAAAATACCGAAGCGAGCAAGATCTTTTCTTATAATAGATGATTTCAATCCACATTCTGTAGAAATATCACTTGATTTTATTAATGTCTGACCTTTACTTTTAGCATAATTGAGGCATCGTAAATAATCACTCAACCTTCTTATTACAACTTCGGATATTTTATCTTGAAAATTTTCCATTACTCCATTACTTCAATTTATAATCATTTGCAACTTGTGAAAGTTATAACTTTCACAAGTTATATGCAAGGACTTTTTTTATTTTTTATTGTGAATTGATTTACTACAAAATATTATTTTTTAACGAAAACACTTGACATTAATTATATATTTAGGTATTTTATTACCGAAATATTAAAATAACAAATTAAAGGATAAAAAAATATGTCAATGTTAATAAATATCTCAGAAGGATCGTCCCTTGCAATGCACGGTCTTGCTTTAATTGCAAACAAATCACCGGAAAGATTAAATGTAAAATATCTTGCGAAAGAACTCAATGCTTCCGAAGCACATCTTGCTAAAGTATTTCAACAGCTTTCAAAATCTGGAATAGTAAAATCATTGCGCGGACCAAATGGCGGATTTATTTTAAATAAGTCAGCTGATAAAATATCATTGCTTGAAATACATGAAATTATTGATGGGAAAGTAGATGTCAATACATGTCCGTTAGCTAAAAATAATTGCCCATTCGCTAATTGTAACTTATGCGATGACCTATTATCAATTTCAAAAAAAACTAATGACTTATTCAAAAATATGAAATTATCAAATTTTATTCAAATGGAAGGAAAACAAAATGTTTAACACATTAATAAATATTTCAATATCAATATGGGATCTTCTTTTGGCAATGTCTCCCTATCTCCTTTTCGGATTTTTCATTTCCGGTGTTTTAAATTTAATAATTCCTAGAGAAAAGATATACAAACATTTATCAGGAAATAAAATAAGCTCAATTATCAAAGCATCACTTTTTGGCGTCCCTTTGCCGTTATGTTCTTGTGGTGTAATTCCTGTTACGGCATACCTACGAAAAGAAGGTGCAGGAAAAGGTTCAACA
>LSCC01000045.1 GCA_001577215.1 Fidelibacterota bacterium TCS52 | reverse complement strand
GATGAAACAAAATATAAATTTCTTGGCGACTTAGCGACTTGGCGAGAACTAAAACAAAGGAGGTGAATAACAAAAATGAAACAGTGGTATGAAAAATTATTTGAGAATTATGGATTAAAATACGATAAAGAGGTCTTTACTCAAGGAACGATCGGAGAATGTGATTTTATCGAGAAGGAGATTAAATTTGATAAAAAGAAGCATATTGTAGATATTGGTTGTGGGACAGGACGACATGCGATTGAATTATCAAAACGCGGATATAATGTAACCGGTGTTGATCTTTCAAAGACAATGTTGAGCAGAGCAAGAGAAAAAGCTAAAAAAGAGGAAGTGAAAATAGATTTTCGAAAACAGGATGCGAGAAAATTGAAATTTCGAAATGAATTTGATTTGGCAATGATGATTTGCGAAGGTGCATTCCCATTAATGGAAACTGATGAAATGAATTTTCAAATATTACAAAGTGCTTCAAGATCGCTAAAAGAAAAAGGTAAATTGATTTTCACAACATTAAATGGATTGTTTCCACTTTTTCATTCTGTTAAAGATTTTCTCGAAAAAGAAGCGAAAGATGGTAATGCAATTTATGATGGTATTTCGTTCGATATGATGACATTTCGCGATTACACCAAAGCTAGTTTAATAGATGACGATGAAAAAAAGGTCGAATTTGAATGCAATGAAAGATATTATGTGCCTTCGGAAATAACTTGGTTATTGAAGTCATTAAATTTTAAGAAGGTTGATATTTACGGTGCAAAATTGGGAACTTTTAGCAGAAAAGATAAATTAACAACAGAGGATTATGAAATGTTGGTCATTGCAGAAAAATAAACTTATACGATTTTATCTAATAATCAAAAAAACTAAAGATAAATCCACTACAAATAATTTGCAAACCACAACAATTATTTTTATATTATGCACTGTTTAAATTAAGTATATATAAAAAATAATAAGGAACAATAATGAACAACATATCAAATTTACAAAAAGCACGATATGAATATAAACCGAAATTGCCGGGTGTATTAAAAAACATAAATTCTGTTAAAGTAGTTAAAGGAAAAAAAACAAGTTCGGTTTCAGATACCGAGGAGTTAAGGAGCATTTTTCCAAATACTTTTGGTTTGCCATTGATAAATTTTGAAGCCGGAGAAAAACAGGATATTGAACCAATAAATGTTGCTGTGATATTATCCGGTGGACAAGCTCCCGGTGGACACAATGTAATTGCAGGACTTTTTGATTCACTCAAGGAATTAAACAGTAAAAGTAAATTATTTGGATTTCTCGGCGGACCGTCTGGATTAATTGACAACAAATACATTGAAATGTCAGAAGAATTAATAAATGAATTCAGAAATACCGGCGGTTTCGATATTATTGGCTCGGGAAGAACTAAGTTGGAAACCGAAGATCAGTTTGAAAAAGTGTTGGTTAATTTAAAAAAGTTTAACATTTCGGCATTAGTCGTAATTGGTGGTGATGATTCAAATACAAACGCCGGAATTTTAGCGGAATATTATAAAAAAAATAATTCAGGTGTGCAAGTTATTGGTGTACCGAAAACGATTGACGGTGATCTGAAAAATGAGATGATAGAAGCTTCATTTGGTTTTGATACTGCTACAAAAGTTTATAGTGAACTTGTCGGAAATATTCAAAGAGATGCAAATTCTGCAAAAAAGTATTATCATTTCATCAAATTGATGGGACGGTCGGCTTCTCATATTGCTCTGGAATGTGGATTGCAGACGCATGCAAATATCATAATAATTTCAGAAGAAGTTGAGAAGAAAAACTATTCACTGCAAGATGTTGTTGAATATATTGCGGATGTTATTGTAAAACGATCTAATGCAGGAAAAGATTTTGGAGTTGTAATAATTCCGGAAGGATTAATAGAATTTATTCCGGATATGAAAAAAATGATCGCAACTTTAAATAATTTGTTAGAAGAGAATAAAGTTGAATTTGAAAAGAGAGATGAATTGGAAGAAAAGAGAAAATTTATTTTATCAAAATTAGAAGATGAACTAAAAAATACTTACAAAATTTTACCAAAAGACATAGCATATCAAATGATAATGGAGAGAGATCCACACGGAAATGTTCAAGTATCGGTGATTGAGACTGAAAAATTACTAATAGAACTTGTTGGAAATAAGTTGAGCGAATACAAAAAAGCAGGAAAATATAATGGAAAATTTTCGACAAGAAATCATTTTTTCGGTTACGAAGGCAGATGTGCCGCACCGACAAATTTTGATGCAGATTATACTTATTCACTGGGATATTCTGCAACGATTTTGATCGCTTCAAAAGTTACAGCTTATATGGTTTCAATAAGAAATTTGTCAAAGGAAAATTCAAAATGGCTACCTGGCGGAGTTCCACTTATTTCGATGATGAATATTGAGACACGAAAAGGTAAAGACAAACCGGTAATTGAAAAAGCACTCGTAGAATTGGATGGAAAACCATTTAAAGAGTTGGTTGAAAATCGATCAAAATGGGAATTGGAAAATAGTTATATTTATCCGGGACCAATTCAGTATTTTGGTCCGAATGAAATTGTGGATAGAAGAACGAGGACAATAGAGTTAGAAAGATAGACTGTTTTAGCGACGAACATAAACTAACAAGAGCGAACATATAGAAAATGTTAGATGACAACAAACAAAAAATAAGTTAGTTATTGTTAGATTTTGTTATTTGCTAAATTAATTATTATATTAAACGATGTAAATAAATAAAAATAAAAGGAGAAAATATGAGTTTACAAAAACCAAAATTAGAACCGGGAGTTATAATCGGTGAGAAATTATTAGAAGTTCTGGAATATGCGAAAGAGAATAAATTTGCATTTCCTGCAGTAAATGTAATTGGCTCAAATTCAATAAATGCAGCTTTACAATCAGCAAAAGAAGCGAAGTCGGTAATAATGATCCAATTTTCAAACGGCGGAGCATTATTCAATGCCGGTAAATTGTTGGGAAATGAAAATGAAAAAGGAGCAATTGCCGGAGCTGTTGCAGGTGCAAAACATATTCACGAAATGGCAAAACATTATGGTGTTTCGGTTATTTTGCACACCGATCATGCTGCTAAGAAAAAATTACCATGGATCGACGGCTTGTTAAATGAAGGTGAAAAATATTATAAAGAGACAGGAAAACCACTATTCAGCTCGCATATGCTCGATCTTTCTGTTGAACCTTTGGAAGATAACATTTCAATTTCAAAAAAATATTTAAAAAGAATGAGTAAAATCGATATGTTGTTAGAAATTGAACTTGGTTGTACCGGAGGGGAAGAAGATGGAGTTGATAACACAGATATGGACAATTCAAAATTATATACACAGCCGGAAGATGTTGCACTTGCTTATGAAGAGTTAAAAAATATCAGTCCATTATTTACAATTGCAGCTTCATTTGGAAATGTTCATGGAGTTTATAAACCGGGAAATGTGAAACTTACACCTGAAATTTTAAAGAATTCTCAAGAGCATATAATGGAAAAATTCAATACAGATTCCGATAAACCTGTAAATTTTGTATTTCATGGTGGATCGGGTTCTGAACCTACAAAGATAGAAGAAGCGATTTCTTATGGTGTAATTAAGATGAATATTGATACGGATACGCAGTGGGCATTTGCTAAACCGATAAAGGATTATATGGATGAAAAAGATGCATATTTGCAGAGTCAAATTGGAAATCCTGAAGGTGAAGATGCACCAAATAAGAAAATATATGATCCTCGTAAATGGTTGATCGCAGGTGAAAAAGGATTTATCAAACGACTTTTACAGGCATTTAAAGAGCTGAATTCTTTCGAAAAATTTTAATGCAAATTTTGAGATAGAAAATATATAATTGTTAATAATTAAGAACAGCGGATAACATTTCCGCTGTTTTTATTTTGAATTTTTTTAAAAATAGGATAATAGGATGAAAAAGCAGAATAAAAAGATATTAAACAATTTATATTTAAAAATAATTTTACCACTATTTTTTCTCTTGCCTTTTATTTTCATTTACATTATTAATGAGATCAATATTTTAAAAAATTATTTAAACATTTTTGCATTTTTATCAATCGTGATAGTATATTATTTTATCTTAAGTTTTTTAAATAATAAATTTATTGTTCCATTTAAATTAAATTTTAACAAGAACCGTTTTAACAAAATTGAAAATTATTATAATTCGGGAAAGTCGTGGCTAACCTCTTTTTTAATTATTTCAATATTGATCATATTTTATTTAGTAATTAGTAAATTTAATAATATCGGTGATGTGAAACATTTTCTAAGTTATGCATTATATTGTGTGATATATGCTATTTACGGATTTTTATATAATTTTGGAATGGAATCAATGATCGTCAGAAATAATGTAAAACATAGAAAAATATACAAAAAGAATTTAAAAGATATATTGACTTATTCGGTAATATTTTTGATAATAATGAATATTTTATCTGCACAATTCATTTATCATTCAAATGGAAGTTTTGTATTGAATGATATTTTAAAAGTCATCTTCAAAAGTGATTTTTGGGGAAGTGTTATTTTACTTCTTGTTCCTAAAATGATATTGTTATTTTTTGCAGGTTTTATTGGTAGTTTTATATTGATCCAATTTATTGCTCCTGTTTTATATGATTATATTAACTCATTTTTGAATATTTTATTTATTTCGTTATTGGTATTTTCACAAGTAATCTCTGTTGAGAATATCTTAATTTATTTAAATAAATATTCTGCAAATGATGCTTTTATTCAGTTAATTACCGTTTTAAATATCATAATGCTGGTAGTAATTTTTGCCTCATTTATCTTTAAATCATTTGGTCCGGAAAAAGTTGATAAAAAAGAAAATTAACCACCGAGAACACCAAAAAACACATTAAGAATTATGAACCGGAAACCAAACCGCAGAGACACAAAGTCGCAGAGGAATTATGGGAAATGGAAATGTAGCATAAGGATTTTTTTGTATAGTTTATTATTATATGGTGTTGTGTAGTTTTTAATTGGGTTAAAGCCCGAGATAGTGAGTGTTTTCCCTTTCACCCCACCATAAATGGTGGGGTTAACTCACTGATATATAAATAGTTAACCCAATCGTTTACGATTGGGATTGTAGTATATTATTTCACTTAAACCACACTTTAGGGTGTATATGAACTAAAGCCCGATGTTTGTGGCTTTATTTTTATCTCTCTGTCTGAAAGTGATAATTGTTGTTACTAAACATCGTAGGAATGATGCAAATTCACTTTAAAATATATTATCTCTTTTTCATCCTGTGAGAAATCGCCCACACAAAAATGACTTTAGTCCAACCAAAAAAAGATTTCTCTTTGCATATACAAATAATAATTATTAATATAAGCAAGGTTCAAAATAATAGTAGAAATTATTAACAAAAAATGAGGAAATTATGAATTTTAAGGGAGTAATTATGTTTGTTATGCTGTTAATGATTTTTGGCTGTGGAAAAAAAAGTACAAGATATGAAGCACACAAATTCAAAAATGAAAAAGATGGTGAAATGTTACTTTATAGATTATTGAAGCCGACAGATTATAATAAATATGTAAAATATCCATTGGTTATATTTTTGCATGGAGCAGGCGAACGCGGTCAAGATAATATGAAACAACTTATGCATGGTGCGAAGATTTTTGAAAAAGATGTAAATTTAGAAAAATATCCTTGTTTTGTTATCGCTCCACAATGCCCGAAAGGACAACGTTGGGTAGAAGTTGATTGGGATCTTGATAAACATATAATGCCGGAAAATTCATCAGAACCGGTAAGATTATTGATGAAGTTGATTTACTCTTTTGAAAAACAATATAATATCAATAAAGATAAAATTTATATTACAGGTTTATCAATGGGTGGATTTGGAACTTGGGATTTGATAGCAAGATATCCGGATATGTTCGCAGCAGCAGCTCCGGTATGTGGTGGTGGAGATGTAGAAACTGCTGATATAATAAAAGATATTCCAATTTGGGCATTTCACGGTTCTATAGATAAAACTGTGAATCCTCAAAGAACTCGTGATATGATCAAAGCAATAAAAAATGCAGGTGGAAATCCTAAATTTACGGAATATGATAGTGTTGCTCACAACTCTTGGGATAATGCTTATAGTGATCCAAAATTATTGGAATGGATGTTTGAGAAGGAGAAATAGGGGGTTGGTTAACTGGTTAATTGGTTATAAAGAGTGAAATGATTATTTCAGCTCTAACCAAACAATTTATTTCATTTAATAATCGGCTGTGCTCATATAAGAAGCAATTTTATTTATATCACCGGATGAAGATATTTTACCTTTATCTAAACAGATACCATGCTGAGCTACTCTTTTCGCAAAAGGGATATCATGAGTAACTGCGATAAAAGTTGTTTCTTCTTTTAATTCTTTAAGCCATGTTGCAAAATCATTAGTAGTTTTTAGATCCAAAGCAGAAGTTGGTTCGTCTAAAAGCATTATTTTAGGATGCATCATTAAACCGCGTGCAATTGCTGCCCGCTGAGCCTGTCCGCCGCTTATCTGTGATGGGTAATTATCTGCAAGATCCGGGATACCAAGTCTTTCAAGCATTTCATACGCTTCTTTTTCTGTCTCTTTTCTGTCTCTTTTTAGGATTTTTACAGGTCCAAGAAACATATTTTTCAAAATTGTCATATGTGGAAAAAGATGTAGTCGCTGAAATATTATACCAATGGTCTGTCTGAATTTTTTGTTATCCATTTTCCTTATATCTTCATCGTAATAGGAAATAGATCCCGACTGAGGAACAAGAAACCTTCCTAAACATCGTAAAAATGTTGTCTTACCCGAACCACTTTCACCAAGAATTACAAAGGTTCTCTCGGAAGGAATTTCCATACAAACTTTATTTAATCCAACAGTACCATCTGGATATTTATAAAAAAGATTTTTAATTTTAAGCATTTCCAAAGCCTTTCTTTTTAATTTGTTTTTCCAATTTGGCAGAAAATTTCATAAGTGGAAATGTTACTAAATAAAACATAAGTGCAACAATTAAATAATATTTTATTGGATCAAATGTAATGCTTATTACTGATTGTGCCTGTCGAATTATTTCAGGAACTGTAATAACAGAGATCAAAGCCGTATCCTTTATTAATGCAACAACAGAATTCATGAGCGGAGGTAATGCAATTCTGAATGCTTGTGGCCAAATTACAAACGAGAAAATTTGCCATTTATTAAAACCAATTGCTTTTGCCGCATTTTTTTGGCCCATTGGAACTGACATCAAACCGGAACGAACAACTTCAGACATATAAGCAGCAGCATTTATTGAAAGTGTTAAGACTGCGGCTGTAACAGCCGAAAGATTGATACCAAATTTTTGAGATAATAAACCACCTATTCCAAAATATACAAAGAAAAGCTGTATTAGTACCGGTGTGCCTCTAAAGAAATCATTTACTGCTCTTAACACCATATTACCTGTTATTTTTTTGTTATTAAGAATAATTCCGCCGGGAACAGCAAGTAGAAAACCTATAATTATTGAAAAAAAGGCAACTAATAATGTTAATCCGAAACCTTTTGCAAAAAGTTTGATAATAGTTATGTTCTTAATAGATGTTTGTTCTTGTTTAATCTGAGAATCATGTTCAGTTATGTCGAACCATTTATCAAATAATTGTTGCAATTCACCCGTTTTCCGCATTTCACTAAGTGCTTTGTTGATCTTTTTCAAGAGGATTTTATCATTTTTATTCACAGGAATAGCCATCTGCTCTTTGAAAAGTAATTCTCCTGTTGGAACAAATTTTCTTTTTGATTTTTTGATCTGATATATTCCAAGGAGTTTATCACTTACAAACCCTGAAATACGATCGTTATCAAGATCATTGAAAATATCAACAGTTGATTTATATGTTACTCTCTCTATTTTTGGATATTTACTTCTCAAAAATTGTGCGTAGGTTTCACCAAGGACAACACCTATGCGTTTATTAACACAATCATTAATAGATTTTATCGAATCAACACTTCGTTTATGGATAAATAGTTGTGCACCTGATTCGTAATAGGAGTCAGAAAAATTAACCTTTTTACTACGTTCTTTTGTTACGGCCATAGAACCGATAATCACATCATACTTTTCTGTTAGAAGACCTGGAAGAATAGCATCCCATTGTGTTGCTATTAAAATAAGTTTTTTATCAAGTTTATCAGCTACTGCTTTTGAAATATCAACATCAAATCCTGCAAGATTTCCATTAGAATCATACATACTAAAAGGAGGGTATTTTCCTGTGAGAGCTACTTTGAAATCGTCTTTTTTTGCATTTGAAATAGTGATTGTTGATATAATTAATAACAAAGCAAATAGTATTTTATTTGATCTATAAAACATTTTTAAAAAATCTCATTCTTTTATTTTTTCCATTTTTGCTACAGAAACCTTTTTTATAAATCATTTTTTTTATAAGTTCTTTTGAATTATTCTGATTCTTTTATATCAGATAAAAGCCACTTTCTCTTTACTATTCTAAAATAAAAAAAATATTAACTAAATTAAATATAAAAAATATTTTATTCTGTTTGGTATAAATAAAATTATTAAAATAATATTACTATTTAT
>LSCC01000044.1 GCA_001577215.1 Fidelibacterota bacterium TCS52 | reverse complement strand
GAAAAATAAAGCAAAAAAAAACAGTAAGAACGAAAAGGATGAAAAATTAAAAAAAGATTCGGGTAATACTAAAAAGGTTAATAAAGAAAGCAAAAGATCAGTTAAAAAAGGTACTAAAAAAACACGAAAGATTAGTAAAGAAGCTAAAAAAATTAAAAAACTTGAAAATAAAAAAAATGAATTAAATAACAAAGTGTCGGAATTAGAAAATGATGTTAAGGAATTTAAAGATAAATATGTAAGAGTACATGCGGAATTTGAAAACTCTAAAAAAAGATTAGAGAAAGAGTTAAGAAGAAAAGTTGATTTAATTACTGAAGATATATTTTTAGATATTATTCATATTGTAGATGATATGGAGCGCGCATTAACTATAGATGACGATAAGAAATCAAATAAAAAAGAGACAGAAGGAACTCGATTAGTATACAATAAAATGCTAAAAATGTTAGAAAAATATAAAGTTATTCAATTTGATTCAATAGATAAGGAATTTGATTCTGACTTTCATGATGCTTTATTGATCAAAGTTGATAACAAGAAAGCTGATCATACAATTATTGAAGAATTTGAAAAGGGTTATATGTTAAAAGACAAAGTATTAAGGCATGCAAAAGTAATAGTAAGCAAAAAAGAAAATACAGAGGTTGAAGAACAATAAAATATGGCTGATTATTATAATATATTAGGTGTAGATAGAAATGCATCACAAGATGAATTGAAAAGAGCATATAGGAAAATTGCACTAAAATACCATCCTGATAAAAATCCTGGAGATAAAGTAGCAGAGGAAAAATTTAAGGAAGCAGCTCAAGCATATTCGGTGCTATCAGATTCAGATAAAAAAGCTAAATATGATCAATTCGGTGAAGATGGTTTAAAAGGTGGTTTTGGTGGTGGTGCCGGAATGGATATGAATGATATTTTTTCTCATTTTAGTGATATTTTTGGTAATAGTAGTGGATTTGGTAATTTTTCTGATATTTTCGGAAGGAGAAGTTCAGGACGAGGCAGACAATATAATAATAGTGGTTCCGATCTTAGAATTAGAATGAAATTAACTTTGGAAGAAATAAATAGTGGAGTTAAGAAAAAAGTAAACATTAAACATATGGTAAATTGTGATAGCTGTAATGGGGAAGGTGGATCAAATACTAGAACTTGTCCACATTGTCACGGAACCGGTGAGGTAAGAGAAAGAGTAAGTTCATTATTTGGGCAAATGATAAATGTTCAGACATGTAGTACTTGTCAAGGTGAAGGTAAGGTAATTAAAAATAAATGTAGAAAATGCAATGGTGATGGCAGAATAATGAAAAAAGATCAAATTGAAATCAATGTACCTGCCGGTGTTGCTTCAGGACATTATATTACAATAAATGGAAAAGGTAATAAAGGCATTAGAGGTGGAATGAGTGGAAATTTACTTGTAATGTTTGAAGAAATTCCTCATCATCTATTTGTACGTAATGATTCAGATATTTATTTAACTGCTAAAATATCATGGCCATTAGCTGTTTTGGGAGGAAAAATTAAAATTCCAACAATTTCCGGTAATGTTAGTACAGAATTGAAACCTGGAATTCAATCGGGGAAATATTTGAGATTAAAAAATAAGGGTTTGCCTAATTTAAATCATCGCACCAATGGTGATCAAATAGTAAAAATTCAAGTAAAAACACCAACCAATATAAAAAGTGATGAAAAAAAATTAATTTCAGATTTAGATAAAATGTATTCTAATACTAAAGTAGAAATTTCTAAATATAAATAATTTATTATGTTGTTTACAAAAAAAGAAAAAGGCATTATAATTTTCATCGGCAGTTTTGTTCTATTGGGTAGTTTTTGGATATTATTAAATAAAATTTACTTTAAACGAACTCCCAAAAATGTTGAAAATTACAACAAAAATATTCAGGCCTATGTTGAAAGTGAAAATGATAATACTTCAAAAATTGTAAATAATAATTCAACAAAAGAAGCAATAATTTCTGAAAAAAAAGTTAATAATGAGAAGAAAGAACCAAAAACGCAAAAAAATAGTGCTAAATTAGCAAAAAAAATAAATATTAATACGGGAAATATTGAAGAATTGAAAAAAATACCGTATATTGGACCTAGTAAGGCAAAAAAGATTATTATTTATCGTGAAAAAAATGGTAAATTTAAAACATGTAAAGAAATTATTAATGTCAGTGGAATTGGCGATAAAACTTTTGAAAAAATCAGGGACCTAATAGATATTTAAAAAAGGAGAAAAAAATGGCAAATCAAACAAATGAAAATTATTATAGCAATACATGGTCATTCATAATTAAATGGGTTTCTATTGTATTAGGTGTTTTAGTTTTACTTGTGATTTTTACAAAAACAAGTATTTGGACTCAAGAAAAAAAGGTTCGTTCATTAGCGCGTTGGAAAATGCAACAATTATGGAATGTTGAAGAATTATATGAACAGTTAACAAGTGAATATAATCCTGATTTAGAAGCAGCTCTTAATTTTGTTAAACAAGTACGGGATTCTATTTATGCCGATAGTTTATATGCTGAGGATCAAATTATTGAATTTAAAGGCAAGGAATATCAAATTACAATACCTGAATTTTGGAAGATTGATTTTGATACATCTTTTGCTCATCCTTATATTGCAAAAGATACTAATTATGTAAAGATATTTACTGCATTAGAAACAAATGAAGAAACG
This sequence comes from Fidelibacterota bacterium TCS52, assembly GCA_001577215.1. Lineage (GTDB taxonomy): Bacteria > Fidelibacterota > Fidelibacteria > Fidelibacterales > Fidelibacteraceae > TCS52. The sequence goes on along the minus strand of LSCC01000044.1, from coordinate 10,949 downwards.
GGAAGTTTAGATACTGTCTTTTTAAATGAATATAGAGACAAGTGGATATATTCAGATTCTCTTTGGGATGGAAGTATAATTGATACCGTAGAAGAGGAAAGAATTGAAGAAGTGCAAAAATATAGATCATTTAAATTAGATTCTAATATGTTGATTGGTCCACTTACAAAAAAGAAATTTACTGCAAAATTAAAGGATGAAGAATTAATTATTCAAAGTCCTACAAAAGGCGGTATTTCTTTCAAAAAATATTTCTTTTTTACATTTAAAGATACTGGACATGGCAGTATAAAAAATGGTAAAAACAGTTGGAATAAAAGATAAAAATAGAGTGTTTGGATGATAATTGTATCATTTCATTCGGATTATTTGACATTTATATCAGTAAATGTTAATAATGGAAAAAAAGTTGTTGAACAATTAGGTGTATTATCTTATTCTGTTTTATTTAATAATAAGTTAATAGATAATGGAAAAATAGGATCATTTTTTAATGTTGTCTTAAATAAACTTAAAGAATGTTTAAAGCATTGGGATAAAGAATTTTACATTTCTATTCCTACTGATATGGTATTATTGAATATTAATAAAGTTAATTCTAATATGACAGCTGAAAAAATTATTGAAATAAATAATTTGACAACACAAATTAAATATGGCCCAAAAACATCGGGATCTTTTAGCAAAACAATACATCCTTTTTATGATAATGGTACAATGAAATCATTTTTAAGCGTCTATTATTTTAAAAACTATACTGCCGAAATTCAAAAAGTTTTTAAGAATAATGATCTTAATTTAAATGGAATATATGTCAATATTTTTAGTGCATTGAATACTGTTTCTCAATTTGTAAATTATGAAATTGACAAATTTTCTTTGTTTTGTTTTAATAATAATGAAGTTGAATATTTACAAGTTAAAAAAAATAGAATAACTACTTATTTGAGATACAGAAAAAATAAAGATAAAATAGTGTTTTATTCTAAAGTAGGTGAATGTTCGAAAGAAATTGTAAATTTACTAAAAAATGATTTTAATGAATCTTTTTATTCCTTAACAGGTGAAATTTATCTTATAGGCACAAAAAATAATCAAGAAAAAATTAAGCATTATACTAATAAATATTCTTTTATTAATGTAGTAAAACCATTTGATAGAAAAAATATTAAAGATAAAAAGTTATCAGTAATTGAGAAGTTACCATTATATTTTTATAATAATAACATTTTTACTGAAGCTATGGGAATATTATTTTAAAAGGAGACAATTATGATTAAAGTAAATTTATTGGATCCAAATGGAAAAAAACAAAAGGTTTCTGAGGAAAAGGAAGATATCAATGCATTAAAAAAGAAAAAAATTAGTAAATCTTCTAAATCAAAGGCACCGAAAGCCCAAAAAGAGAAAAAAAATACTCCTCCCAAGACCAAAAAACCTAAAGGCCAAAAAAAGGCAAAAACCGGTGTTTCCTCTAAATCGCAGAAATCACAAAATAAAAAAAATGCCGACCTTTCTGATTATGAATATTTATCTGCTTTTGAAAATGGAGATAGTGATTTCAAAGAGAAAAAATCTTATATTGGATGGTTAATTGTTCTATTGATTATTGTTATTTCTGCTATTTTATATTTTTCATTGTCTGGTGGTTTTTTAAAAAAAATGAAAAGGCCAATCACTAAAAAACCAACAAAAATTGAACCGATAGTGATAAAAGATGTTGATTCAGTAGAAACTGAAAAAATTGAACATATTGAGAAAAAAATAGCGAATGTTGAGGGAAAAATTGTTAGTGAAAAGCAAAAAGATCTAGATAGTAAAGAAAAATCAAAATATAAATATTTAAGGAATAGAATAAATAACTCAAGTAGAAGATTAAAAGTAACTTCAAAATTGTTTAAATATATTCCTAGTGGATTAGATATTAACTATTTATCTGTTTCAAAAAACGAATTATCATTTGAGTTAATATCAAATAAAAATGATATTATTGATAGATTTTTTGGACTTCTGCGAAAAGATAAAGACTTTTATGATGTTAAATTTAAAAGTATCGATAATAGGTTTAGATTTTCAAAAAGAGGTAGTTTTAAAGTTAAATTCAAAAAACCGGCAAGTACAACAGAAGGAAAATTGAAAAATTTAAATGTAAACAATTTCATTGATTATATTGCTTTGACTGCTGATAAATCGAATTTATCATTCAGAGAAATTTTAAAAAATGATTCTGAAGTGGTTTCATCTCCATTAATGAAAAAGAACAAATTAAAAATGGAATTTGGTGGCAATCTTTATCAAATTAGAGAATTTTTTAATAAAATGAATAAAATCCCGGGTTCTTTTGACGTTGAAAATATTGAAATTAGAAATGTTGACAATTGGAAATATTACAAGATAATATTACGTATTCTTTTATTTGAAAAAGCATAAAAATGCCAAGAATAATATCCGGAAAACATGGTAGATTAAAATTAATAAGTCCTAAACACAATCTTCGTCCAACCGCAGATAGAGTGAAAGAGTATATTTTTAATGTTTTCCAGGAATTTAATGATAAAACTGTATTAGACCTGTTTTCTGGTATTGGAAGTTTGGGAATTGAAGCATATTCACGTGGAGCTGAAGAAGTTTTTTTAGTTGAAAATAATAATAGATCAATAGAGATAATAAAGAAAAATTTGAGTAAAATAAACAATCCTAAGCATATTAAATATTACAAATCTAATGCATTTAATTTTTGCAATGAATATGATGAATATTTTGACATGATTTTTGCAGATCCACCATATAAATTAAATTTGAAAAATGAATTTTTTAAAAGTGTTTATTTAGCACTAAAAGTCGGAGGAATTTTTATCTTAGAGAATTCTATTAAAAATAAATTTGATATTATGGATTCATTAATATTAAGAAAAGAGAAAAAATTTGGTGAAACAGGAGTTTGGATGTATGAAAAAAAATAATGACAGAATAGCAATTTACCCGGGAACTTTTGACCCAATAACAGATGGTCATTTAGATATTATTAAACGAGCTAGTAAATTATTTAGCAGTGTAATTGTTTCGGTAGCAACGAATATGAAAAAAAAGCCGATGTTTTCAACTACTGAAAGAGTTAAAATGATCAAGGAATCTGTGCAAAATATTAAAAATGTTTCTGTGGATACTTTTTCCGGTCTATCGATTGATTATTGTAATAAGAAAAATTCATACATATTGATCAGAGGATTAAGAGCTATATCTGATTTTGAGAATGAATTTCAAATGGCTTTAATGAACAGAAAAATCGATAATAATATAGAGACCGTATTTTTAATGCCGAGTGAAGAATATACCTATTTAAGTTCTTCACTTGTAAAAGAAATAGCATCACTAAATGGTGATATATCAAATTTTGTTTCAAATTATGTAAATAAAAAAATGAAGGAGAAAACTTAATGTTAAAAATGTTGGAAAATTTAAGAAAAAGAGCAATTGATGAGACTAATGTTCATTTACTTTTACCTGAAGCAAAAGATGAAAGAATAGTCAAAGCAGCTTCGGAAATTGCCGAATTGAACATTGCAAAAGTAACTCTTTTAGGCAATGAAGACGAAATTAAAAATGCAAAAAGCATTAAAGGGCTATCATTAGATAAGGTAAATTTTGTTATACCCCAAAAATCCAAACATTTCAATATTTATGTAGATATTTATATGGAATTGAGAAAGAAAAGAGGAATACAAAAAAAAGAAGCGATAGAAACAATAGAAGATCCAACATTTTTTGCGGCAATGATGTTAAAAAATGATTTGGCTGATATTTGTATTAGCGGAGCGATGAATCCGACTTCTCATGTTTTAAAAGCCGGATTACGAATAGTGAAAATGGAAAAACATATATCAACAATGTCTAGTGATATTTTTATGTTTTCACCTGATGAATCGAAAATATTTTCATTTGCAGATTGTGCTGTAGTACCCAATCCAAATAGTGAACATTTAGCAGAAATGGCTTATGCCACGGCAAAAACTCATAAATCGGTTTTTAATGTGGAGCCGGTTGTTGCCATGCTGAGTTTTGCCACCAAAGGCAGTACAAGTCATCCATTTGTTGATAAGGTTCATAAAGCAGTTGAAATTGCAAAAGAGAAATATCCCGATTTGAATATTGATGGCGAATTACAAGCTGATGCTGCGATCGTTGATGCAATTGGAAAAAAGAAAGCTCCGGGAAGTAAAGTCGCTGGGAAAGCAAATGTTTTAATATTTCCGGATCTAAATTCAGCAAATATTGGATATAAATTAGTTCAACGATTAGGTGGTTATGAAGCTGTTGGTCCAATATTACAAGGATTAAAAAAACCAATGCACGATCTTTCACGAGGTTGTAGTGTAGATGATATTGTTAATTTAACGGCTATTGCTGCTTTACAATCAAAATAATTAAGAGAAAAGAACAAATAAGAGGAAAAATGCCAAATTATACTTATAAATGTACAATATGTAATTACCAATTTAATAAGATTCAAAGTTTTATCAGCAAACCGCTGAAAAAATGCCCAAAATGTAATGGAAGTGTAAAAAAAATAATTTCAGGTGGTGCTGGTGTTGTTTTTAGAGGGACGGGATTTTATGTAAATGATTATGAGAAAAAGTCGGCTTCCAAAAGTGCAAATTCTGGAAAAGATGAAAAAAAATCTGATAAGAATTCAAAAACAAAAAAATCTAATACAAAAGATAACTCGGTTAAAAATTCTAAAAAAAAGAGTGAATAATGAGATTTATTGATTTTGCAAAAGTTACTGTACGCTCAGGAAATGGTGGTAATGGTATTGTTGCATTTCGAAGGGAAAAATATGTAGCAAAAGGCGGACCAAATGGTGGTGATGGTGGAAAAGGCGGAAATGTAATTATTACGGGTGATGCTCAACTATCGACATTACAAGATATACGATACCACAGTGTTTATAAGGCTGAAAATGGTAAACCCGGACAAGGTTCAAATAAATCTGGAAAAAATGGCAAAGATACTTTTATAAGAGTTCCGCTCGGTACGGTTATCAGTGATTCAGATACGAATGATGTTATTACAGATATTACTGAAGATAAGGAAGAAATTACAATTGTAAAGGGTGGAAACGGTGGATGGGGAAATCAGCATTTTGCTACTTCCACCAATCAAGCGCCCAGATATGCAAAAAATGGGAAAAAAGGTGAATCAAAAAAATTAGATTTTGAGCTGAAAGTATTGGCTGATGTTGGATTAGTAGGATTTCCAAATGCAGGTAAAAGCACTTTATTGTCTGTATTATCTACTGCTAAACCAAAAATTGCAAGTTATCCTTTTACAACCCTTATTCCAAATCTTGGAATAGTGAAATATGGTGAATATAAATCATTTGTAATGGCTGATATTCCGGGACTTATTAAGGGAGCAAGTCACGGTAAAGGACTTGGAGATCATTTTTTAAGACATGTCGAAAGAACTAAAATATTAATATTTTTAATAGATGTTAATGAAGAAGATATTTTTGAAAAATATAAAATATTGGATAATGAGTTGAACCAATTTAGTTCTGAAATGAAACATAAACCAAGAATATTATGTGTTTCTAAAATTGATACTGTTGATGAAATGGATAAATTAAAATTAAAGAATAAAATAAAATTATCAGAAGATATTATTTATATTTCTTCAGTTGCAAGGAAAAATTTAGATAAATTAGTAAATAAAACAGCAAAATATCTGTAAAATAATTGTATCCATTAAAAGAAATATTATCACTCTTATGTGTTGATGGAATTGGTCCAAAGACATATTTTCAATTGATACAAAAATTTGGAAGTCCACAAAAAGTATTAGAAGCAACTTCAGATGAATTAAAAAAAGTTCCACGTATAAATAACGATATTATTGATCAGATAAATAGCAAATCTTATGAAAAATGCGTGTCAAGTCAATTTGATTGGATCAAATATTCAAAAGCAAAAATTGTAAGTTACTGGGATGATAATTATCCTGAAATATTGAAATTTATTTACGATCCGCCTATTCTTTTGTTTTATTTTGGTGAATTAAGTAAAGATGACGATTTTTCGTTAGCTGTTGTGGGAACAAGACATCCGGACAATTATGGCAAAAGAGTTTCAAAAGAAATTGCCGAAAGCATTGCCGAAAATAAGATCACGATCGTCAGTGGAATGGCAAGGGGAATTGATTCAATTGCACATTATTCTGCGTTAAGTAAAAACTCACGAACTATTGCTGTTTTAGGAACTTCATTGGATACGATATATCCTGCGGAAAATAGATCGTTAATGAAAAAAATACAAAATAATGGGGCGGTAATGTCAGAATTCTTGGTTGGCAAAAAAATGGTGCCGGGAAATTTTGTAATGCGAAATCGAATTATTGCCGGTTTAAGTCGCGGAGTAATTGTAACACAAGCTTCAAATAAAAGTGGTGCTTTGATAACTGCTTACAATGCAAATACACAAAATAGAGAAGTTTTTGCAATACCAGGAAATATCCTGAACAATAGAAATGGCGGATGTCATCGTTTGATAAAAACCGGTGCAAAATTAATTGAATCGTTTGAAGATATTATTAGCGAATTTCCACAATTGCAGAATAAGTTAAAAAAGCAGATAAATTGGTTGGAAGAAAATGCTAATAATATAAAATTGACAGATGTTGAAAAAAAGGTGATCAATACTTTAACAAAAAATGCGATGCATGTTGACGATCTGGTGTTTAAATCCGAATGTAGCCACCTACAGGTAATGAGTTCATTATTGAATCTGGAATTGAAAGGTTATGTAAAACAGTTGCCGGGGAAACATTATGTTAGGGTTATATGAGAACGGAAGACGGAAAATGGAAAATGGAAAATGGAGAAAGGAAGACGGAAAATGGAAAACAAGGAAATGTTATGATTAAAAATTAATAAATTTCAGTAAGAAATAAAGAAATAATTATGGATAGGATGTTTTATAAAAGAAACAAAATCGCAAAAGAGAAAAAATAAATGAAAAGATATTGAAAATAAATATTTTTTTGTGTTCATTGTGAAAAACATTGTAAATTTTGTGGTTAAAAAAATAATGGTAAATAATATGAAAACAACAAAACTTGTAAAAGTTGGAAATGTCAATATCGGTGGCGGTTCACCAATTTCAATACAAAGTATGACAAATACTAAAACCGAAAATATTGATGAAACTGTAAAGCAGATCAAAGAGCTGGAAGAGGCGAATTGTCAAATAATAAGGATTGCAGTTCCGGGAATGGAAGCTGCAAATTCAATAAAACAGATAAAAGAACAAATTAATATTCCTTTAGTGGCTGATATTCATTTCAATTATAAATTGGCATTAAAAGCAATTGAAAAAGGAGCAGATAAGATAAGAATAAATCCGGGAAATATTGGTGATGAAAATAAAATTCGTTCTGTAATAGATGCATGTAAATCAAATACTGTTCCCATAAGAATAGGCATAAATTCCGGCTCACTTGAAAAAGATATTTTAGATAAAACTAAATATCCCACAGCTGAGGGAATGGTTGAAAGTGCTAAAAAACATATAAGAATTTGTGAGAATAACGGATTTACAAATTTTATTGTTGCGTTAAAATCATCAAGTGTTCCAATGATGATAAAAGCAAACAGATTGTTTGCCAAAAAGTATGATTATCCTTTACATTTAGGAGTAACTGAAGCCGGACCAAGATATTCAGGAACAATTAAATCTGCAATTGGAATTGGAGCATTATTATCTGAAGGAATTGGTGATACGATTAGAGTTTCGTTATCAGATGATCCTGTACAAGAAGTAAATGTAGCATACGATATTTTAAAAATGTTGGAAATTAAAAAACACGGAATAAATATAATAAGTTGTCCCACTTGCGGTAGAATAAGTTATGATCTATTTACAATAGTCAATGAACTTGAAAAAGAGACACAAAAGATCAATAAAAATTTAACCGTTGCTGTTATGGGATGTATTGTGAATGGACCTGGAGAAGCAAAAGGTGCTGATATTGCAATTGCAGGAATTTCAAATAATAAAATAGCACTTTTTATTGATGGTAAAAAAGTAAAAATTATTTCTAATAAAAATATTGTAAAAGAAATAATTGTTGCAATTAATAATTATAATACTTAATTTGTTATAAAAATGAGAGGTATGAAGTCTTTTTTTAGTACTAATAAATTAGATCTATTAATTTTATTTACATGTTAAAAATTTCATTAACCGCACGCTTTAGTGTGTGGAGAAAAAACAGTTATAGCAACTCACAGCCTTTCTATAACACATATTATTATAAAATAATTAGTGTAATTTATGATTATTATGATTAAATTATTAAAAAAAGGAGAGAGAAATGAGCAAAAAAACTTTAATTATTTTAGGAATTATACTGCTCGCTGTAATTTACAGTGTAAAAACTTATAATGGAATGATTCAATTTGAGGAAACAGTTAAAGAAAAATGGAGCCAAGTAGAAAATGTCTATCAACGCAGATTAGATCTGATCCCTAATTTAGTAAATACCGTAAAAGGTTACGCATCTCACGAAAAAGAGACATTTTTAGAAGTAACCGAAGCTAGAGCAAAAGCAGGTGGAACTTTAAAAATGTCAGATAAGATGTTAAACGATCCGGCAATGTTTCAGAAATTTCAGCAAGCACAAAGCAGTTTAAGTTCAGCACTGCAACGCCTTATGGTAGTGGTAGAAAAGTACCCTGACTTAAAGGCGAATCAGAATTTTTTAGCTTTACAAGATCAACTTGAAGGAACTGAAAACAGAATTGCAGTTGAGCGGAAAAGGTTTAATGAAGCAGCAAGAAATTATAATATTTACATTAAAAAATTTCCCAAAGTAATGTTTGCAAGAATGTTTGGATTTGAAGAAAAGATGTATTTTGAATCTGATAAAGATGCTGAAGAAGCTCCCAAAGTTGAATTCTAATTAATTCAAATCAAATAAAAAATGGTGCAGGAAATAATGTATGGTATGAATTAAAATGATGCTTATTAAAGTAGAAGCTTAGGAAGAAAAATTAAAAGTTTAAAATTAAAGGTAAAGAATGTCAAAAAAAATTCTTAATGAAAAAGATGTAAAGAATATTAGTGAAGCAGTAAAAAAAGCTGAACTGAACACTTCCGGTGAAATCGCAACAGCATTCATAAATGAAAGCAATGATTATGCAAAGTATGAATTGTTTTTTGCTTTTATTGTTGGATTTGTTTATTTCGCAATTATATTAATGTTTTCCGGAAAGATAGAAAATGCTATACAAAATCTATTTTGGAATTATAATTCAAATTATTTAGTGATGTTTTATGGATTGTCAATTTTTGTTGTTATTGCAATATTTTATTTTATAGCAAATATTTCAAGTATTGATAGATTAATTGTTCCTAAAAAAGTTATGAAAGAAAAAGTAAAAAATAGAGCAATTCGTTATTTTATGGAATCCGGAGTTTATGAGACAAGGGATCATACCGGAATATTGATTTTCATCTCATTGCTTGAGCATCGTATAGAACTTATTGCCGATAGCGGAATTAATGAAAAGATAGCACAAAGAAAATGGGATGATATCGTAGCTCATATTAGTAATGGTGTTAAAGGTAAAAAATTAGCTAATAATTTAATAGAAGCAATTGATGAATGCGGTAAATTATTGTCAAAATATTTTCCGATCAAAGAAGATGATGAAAATGAACTTGAGAATGAAATAAATATTTTGGAGAAATAATGAAAAAAATAATTTTTATATTAGTAAGTTTTATCTTTTTTAATACAGCTTTCGCTCTTGATGTACCAAAGTTACAGGGGCGGGTTAATGATCATGCAAATATTTTAAATGCAAATGAGAAGAGACAGATTGAAAAATTCCTCTATCAGAATGAACAAAATAATTCTTCTCAAGTTGTTTTATTGACTCTAAAAAGTTTAGAGGGTGAAAATTTAGAAGATTTTTCAATGAGAGTTGTTGATAAATGGAAAATAGGACAGAAGGAATACGATAATGGCGCCTTACTTTTGGTAGCTTTGGCTGAAAGAAAGATCAGGATTGAAGTTGGATATGGTTTGGAATCAAGTATAACCGATCTAAAAGCAGGATATATTATAAGAAATGCAATTACACCGGAGTTTAAAAAAGGAAATTATTCAGGTGGTATAGCAAAAGGATTGGCTAATATTACCGGAATTATTAATAAGAAATTTGATATTTCAGATGAAGAATTGGCACGTTACCAAAATTCACAAAAAAAAGCTAATACAGGTAACTTACCATTTAGTTTTGTTGTAATTGTTTTTGTAATTATTATGAATTTACTTGGAAGAATATTTGGTTCCGGTCGCCGTCGTCGTGGCGGAGGATTTATGTCTTTCCTATTGTTGAGCTCCATTTTAGGTGGATCCAGAGGAGGAGGATTGTCTTCCGGTGGTGGATTTGGTGGTTTCTCCGGTGGAGGAGGCGGCTTTGGCGGAGGTGGTGCTTCCGGTGGGTGGTAAGTTAGAAATTTGAAGCGTTTCTCGCAAAGAGTGCAAAGAAAAGAAATTAAGTTCTCGCTAATCTACTAAGGATATGTAAAGTTGCCAAGACACAAAAATATTATAATCTTAATAATTAATGAAATTGACACGATTTTTTAAATTGGTTGTAATTTTTGTAGATCATAAATGAATGATATAAAAAAACATTTAGGTCACAAGCTTAAACAAATTCCCGCAAAACCGGGCGTATATTTATTTCATGATATTAAAAATAAGGTAATTTATGTTGGCAAAGCAAAATTACTTCGCAATCGTGTCAGATCATATTTTAGGAAAAATCAACACGATACCAAAGTAGAAGTTTTAGTTTCAAAAATTGTAGATATTGAATGGATAATAACCGATAATGAGGTAGAAGCGTTATTATTAGAAAATAATCTGATCAAAAGATA
>LSCC01000043.1 GCA_001577215.1 Fidelibacterota bacterium TCS52 | reverse complement strand
TATTATATTTATAAAGTCAATAATTATTATGAATTGATTTTAGATCCTAACTATAAAAATATTCAGGTTTATAAAAAAAATATTGATCAGAAGGGGTTTTTACAATCTTACCAAGCTAATTTTAAAAATGATTCCGTGTATTATAGTAATGGAATAAAAAAAATGTGCAAACCACCTGTTCAGAATATATTAGGATTGATCATTGAATTAAAATATTGTGATTTAGAAGAAGTTAATAATACCCTTATTGAGCATGAAGGAATATTTTATAAAAGTAAAATTAAAAAAGTACCAAAAAGATCAGATAAACTTCAGACAACTTATCGCATATTTACAAAAAAAGTCAGAGGGAAAAAAGTATTAGAAGAGACAGATATATATTCTTGGAAAATTGCTGATTCAATTGCTGTAAAAGAAGTTACTTATTCAAATGAAGATTCATCCATTATTGGAGCAAGATTTAAATTTGGGAAACTAACTTTGTCGGCAAAAAGAGTAAAGTAAAAGCTATGCAAATATTGTTAAATTTACATTTATTTTTCTGTTTTTAATTGAGCTCATTTTTTACAAAATCAATTACATAACTTTTGATCATTTCTCTAACTTTTCTAAAACTCTTTAATACCTGTCTTGGTGTGCCTATTGCAAAACATGGATCGGGAAAATTATGATGATATCGCATTCCATATCCTTTAATATAAGGACAACGATCACGAGTATTATCACAAACTGTAATAATGTAATCAAATGTTATTTCCGAATATTCATCAACTGAATTAGATGTATGGTTTGAAATATCAATTCCTATTTCATTCATTACTTTTATTGCTTTAGAATTTATTCTGGTAGCCATAATACCGGCACTATAAATTGCATAATCTTCATTATTTGTGTAATGTTGTAAAAACCCTTCAGCCATTTGACTTCTACAGGAATTTCCTGTACATATTACTATAATATTTTTCATTTTTCTCTATATATTTTTAATTTCCTGTACTTCCAAAACCACCTAAACCTCTGTCGGATTTTTCCAATTCTTTTACTTCAATTATATCCGGATGTTTTGGTGTTTGAAAAATTAATTGTGCAACTCTATCTCCGATATTTATTTCAAAATCCTTATCGCCTAAATTTGCCAATATCACACCAATTTCATTGCGATATCCCGAGTCGATAGTGCCGGGAGCATTAAGACAAAATATCCCTTTTTTTAATGCTAAACCACTGCGAGATCTAACCTGTATTTCCATATTTGACGGAAGTTCTACAGCAATACCGGTTTTAACTAATTTCCATTTGCTTGCTGGAATAGTAATGTTTTCAACTGCTCTAATATCGTAACCGGCATCATTTTTATGCAATTGATGTGGAATGATTGCTTTTGGATTCACCTTTTTTATTTTTACTTTCATATTTTTCCTAATAATGATTTAGAATTTTCATTAGTTATAATTTATTAAAAATATTTCAATATTAAAAAATAAAATATTATTCTTGTTTTTTTATTAATTTATTCGGAATTTTAGCCACTTGCCGGGATGGTGAAATTGGCAAACGCAGGGGATTCAAAATCCCCCGAGCTTCGGCTCTTGAGGGTTCAAATCCCTCTCTCGGTACAAATTTTAAAAAAGAGATTAGAAGATGTTTAAAAAATGTACATATATTGTTTTTCTAATTTTAACATTTTTATTATTCAACAATTCATTATTTAGTCAAATAATTGGGAAAATTGAGGGAAAGGTTACTGATATTCAAACAGGTTTCCCAATTGAAAATGTCAATGTATTTTTAGAAAACACAAATTATGGTGCTGTTACAGATGCAAATGGAAATTTTAGAATAAACAATGTTCGTTTGGGAGAATATAAAATAATTTTTAGTCATATTTCTTATATTGATGAAATTAGAACAATAGAGGTGATACCAGAAAAGAGAATTAATTTAACAATAGAAATGGGCATAAATATCATTAAATTAGAGGGTGTTGTTGCTGAATCAGAGATGGTTCATTCGTTTATAAATAAATTACCTGAAGAAAAAATTAAAATAATTAATATGGATAATGTACATTTACTTCCAAGTACAACTATTGAAGAGGTTTTAAAACAAGTATCTTCATTAAAAATATTAAACATTGATCAATCACAGAAAATAAAGATAAGAGGAAATTATTCCGATAAAGTTCTTATTTTATTAAATGGTAGTCCTTTGGAAAGTGGAAATTTGAATATTGCTGAATTACCAATTTCTATTGTAAAGTCGATTGAAATTTTGCCGGAATCCGGTTCGGCTTATTTTGGTGAAGAAGCAGTTGGTGGAATAATAAATATCAATACAAAAGAGAGCAAGAAAAAGGATCAAATTTATGATGGTCATATATCTTATGGGAAATTTAATAAATATGTTACAAACCATTCAATTCATTTTAATTATCATGGTGGACATTTAGTAAATGTAAATGTAACCAAAAATGAAAATAATTTTACTTACAAAGATACAAATGGAAAAGTTAAAATTAGAGAAAACAATTCAATTTTTAAACAACAATTGTTTTATAGCTATAATACTCGTATTGCTGATCAATTAATAGTATCTGGAAATATATTTACTAAACTTGGTGAAAGTGAAATTCCCGGTAGTACTATTAATCTATTAAATAATTTCAAGTTAGATCATTCTTTTATATCTGAAAATTTAAAAATTGGATACAATGATGGAAAGAATTTTATTTTCTTAAAATATATTAACTCTAATAATAAAGATAATTATGCTTTGAATGATTCTATTTTAAATAAAAATGTAGAAATTGAAAATAGTTTAGAAGAGATAAAATTATCGGGTTTATTTACTGATAAGATCATTAAATATTCTGTATCTCTTGGTAAGAAATGGGAAGATTATGTCGAGCAAGATATCACTGATACAATTACAAATAATTATTCTCATCCTCGTGAAACCTCTTTTTTTAGTGGTGCAGCAGATATTGATATTAAAATATTTAATCAAAGTATTGATATTTTTGGTGCTATCAGAAATGATAAAATTAAAGATGTAACAGAGGAAACAAGTTGGGAATTTGGCGGTTCAATAAAATTGAATTTATTTGGGAATAAACTTTTTGGAAATTATTCTGTTGGAACAGGATTTAAATTACCGGATTATGATTCAAAATTATCTATTAATGGTGTATGGTCTTTGGCAAATCCGGATTTATTACCAGAAAGGAGAGAGAATATAAATTGGCAAGTTGGATTGGTAAACAAGTCATCAATTGTAGATCTGCGATATAAAAATTTTCATTATGATATAAATAATGCAATAGTTTGGATACAGGATTCTACAAATGAATATACTCAAACAAACTTGTCCAAAGCAATAAATTCCGGATATGAAATTTCTATAAATCTAAAACTAATCAAACACATTTCCATAAATGGTAGTTATTCGGAGTATGATTATTTGAATAAATCTGAGAGTGAATATTTTAATAAGGCATTGCCTTTTAAACCAGCTTATCAATTATTTTCACAATTACAAATTAGCCTTTTCAAACAGAATTTCATTTTTGAATATATTTCCAATGGAGAAAGTTATGAGGATTTTAACAATAAAATTGTGATGAAGCGGTATGATCTTTATAATTTTTCAACTCAAAGAAAACTTCAATTCAAAGCATTTCAAATTAATGCATCATTTGCAATGAAAAATTTGTTAAATGAAGAATATGAAATAATCCGTTATTTTCCAATGCCCGGGAGAACTTACGAAATAAAATTTGGAGTGAAATTTTAATTACATTGATGGATTCTTAATTAAAGTTATTCTTAATGTTTCACTTTCTAAATAATAAAAAAGTTTAACAATTTATACAGAATTATTATTATATTATTTAAATGTTACATTCATTGTTTAAATTAATTTTTAAGGATAAAAATGAAAACTAAATTTATAAAAATAATTGTAACAATTATTTTATTTTTTACAATTTCCCAAAGTCAAACCAATAAAACATCCATTTCGAGTTGTGATGAAATTGTCAAAGATAATTTTGGAAATCTATATACTTTGAATATTTCAGAAGGAACCATAAAAAAATATTCAAAATATTATGAATTATTAAGTCAATTTAATTCTAACGCTGGGAATCAAAGTATTTTTGTTTCACCCAAGAATATTAATATTGTTGAACCTGATATAATATATTTATTAGATGATCAAACATTAAAAATTTTGGAATTTGATGAATATTTGAATTTTATTCAAGCGATCGATCTGCCTGATGAATTCATTTTCCCAAGTAAATTTATTGTTCTTTCAAATCGTGATTGGTTGATCTATGATAAATTTCGAAAGCAGATTTTACGCGTAAAACCCGGTGAGAATTTTTCGCAGCCATGGGGAGATGAGCAAGTGAAACATTTTCTAAACGAGAAAGTTAAATTAAGTTATTCTGAAGGATTTATTTATATGTTTGTGGAAAAAAGAAATAAATTATTGCTTATTAATAATGCAGGGATGGTGAAATACGAATTAAAAATGCCTAGTAAATATACATTAAGAAACTTTTTGTCTGCAAATTCTAATAATATTATTTTTACAGATGGAACAACAATTTTTAATTGGTATTTTAAGGAAAGTAAAATAGACACTCTGTCTAATTATTTAAATATTATTTTCATAGATAATAAGGAAAATATTTTAATAAATACTGGAGGCGAAATTATTCAATTTTCATCTCTTAATAAAAAGTTCAAACAATAATTAATTATTGGAAATTGAATTGATGCGTAAATTTTTTATCCTAATTGCTTTTGTTAAGATACTTTTTGCAGGAAGTATGTCCGAAAACATTATTCTTGAAAAAGATAAGACGATTTATTCACTAAAGAAAAATTATATTAAAGTGGATTCATTAGTTTGGGAAAAAGAATCAATACATTATGCAATTGATAATACCTATGGAAGATTTATACTTTTAGATAAAATTGATTCTATTCAAAATGTGAAAATTTTCTACCATTATTCAGAATTGACAGTTCCAAAAAGTTATGATCTTGGAATAAAAAAGATTAATGATTATTTCGATGAAAATGAGGAAAATGTAAAATCTGAAAGTAAAATTTCTTATATTGACCAATCAAATGTAAAGACAACCGGTTCAATATTTCGTCAAATTCAAGTAAGTACAAATGGACAAAGTTCTCTGAATGCAGGAATGGATTTGAAAATATCCGGTAAATTAACGCCGAAATTAACTATTGCAGGAGCTATTACAGATAATTCCACACCATATAAATCTTATTCATCAACTCAATCATTACAAGAGATAGACAGGATTTATTTAATATTACAATCGAATAAGACGTATTCTCAAATAGGAGATATTGATATCAGATCGAATTATGGTTATTGGAATAAATATGATCGCAAATTAATGGGAGCTTCAACAAGAATAGAGGGGAAAAATTTCAAGTCAGCAGGATTCTTTGGAGGAGCGAATGGAACATTCCAACGACAAAAATTGGAAACAAAAAGTGGTGATCAAGGTCCATATCGTTTAATTGGTAAAAATGGCGAATCCTCAATTATAATTATTTCAGGTTCGGAAAGTGTATATTTGGATGGTGAGAAACTTGCTAAAAATAAATATATGTTATATTATCAAAATGCTGAAATATTTTTTTCGTCGGATGTTTTGGTTTCAGAAGAGTCAAGAATATTTGTTGAGTTCAATTACAAAAACGAAACATTTCCACAAACAAGTTTTGGTGGTTATGCTGAAAGATCGTTCTTGAAAAATAGTAAATTTTGGGTTTCTGCAATTAGAGAAAAACAAGACGAAAAAAATCCGACTGATATGTTTTTATCTGAAATTGATTCCGACTCATTAAAGAAAATTAGTGATAAAGAGATAATTTCTGTTTCAACTGCCGTAGAAGATAGCAGTGGAGATTATATTTTTTCTGATAGTATTTGGGTTTTTAACGGAAGAGATAATGGTAATTATAGTGTCTATTTTTACAGAGAAAATGTAAATGGTGGATATGTTAGATGTGATACAACAGATGGTTATCCATATTATAAATATGCCCCTAATGATCCTGCTTCTCAATATTATCCTCGTCGAATTGTTAATTTACCAACTACTCATTTGGTAAGTTCTGGTGGTTTGTCATTAAATTTTAAAAAGAGAATAGGATTAAATATTGAATGTGCGTATTCCTCATATGATCAAAATAATTATAATAGAAATAAGGATAATAGTGGTGCTTTAAAATGGGACAGTAGGTTTGTAATAAAAAAGGATAATCCCAAGGTAACTTTACAATTAAATGGCTGGATTAAAAACAAAAAATTTAGGAGTTTTGATAAATTGACTAATCCCGATTTTGAAAGAAATATTGGCTACACTTCACAAGATACAATCACAAAATATTTTAATTATGAATTACAATTTGAGCATAAAAAATTCCAAAATAATTTATCGTTTCATCAAGTTGGTGCAACTAATGATAGCTTGCGTTCAAAAATAAACATTTACGGAATTAAAAAGGGTAATTTTGGAATTAAATATAATTGGTCGCAACTGATCGATAAAAAATTACTGCCGTATCAAATACTTAAACTAGGAGTAAAGTTTCCATTGTTCAAGAGGGTTAATACCACTTTAAATTACGATCGTGATTATCTGGAACCAATTTATAACAATAATTCTCACAGAAGTGAAAAATTTACCACCGGAATTCATCTAAATAAATTTTCTATAGAACACATTTTTAGAGATAATTTTAGATGGAATAACGAAATAGAGGAATTTAATTGGTACTCACAAAAAAATGATGTTAAGGTAAAATATAATCGTAAATTCTCGCCGTTTTCTTCATGGTATATTACTGCTTCATATAGAGATGAACGGCATTGTGAGGAAAACGAGAATTTTTTTCTTACACAAAATAGATTTCAATATCGGAATCCAAAATGGGGATTTTCCGGAAATATAAACACAAATATTAATAGAACTTCAGAAGCAAAAAGGGAAACTGTGTTTGATTCTGTTGGAGTGGGATATGGACAATATTCTTGGGATGCAAATTATAACCGATATGTTTTTGATGATCTCGGAGAATATCGTTTAAGATATGAATTAACAAATGAACGAATTGAGCAATATGTTCATAAAAGTCAGTGGAATATTCGTTGGCAAAAAGAATTTAATTTTAAAATACCAATTAAATTTTCATACAATAACCGAACAAATTTAGAATTTAAATCTGATGATTTGAGATTATATTCAAATATTTCAACTGATGAATTAGATTCATCTTTGTATTTTGGCTCTATAAGGTTTAAAAATAATTTTAAGTTCAGATCAAAATCCGGAAAGAAAATATTCTCTGTTTTTGTAGATCAATCAAGAATGCAAAATGCAAGAGATCTTAATGCAGAGAAGTTGGCGACAAATAATAAATTTGAATATAAATATAGAATTGTACGAAAAAAATCAAGATGGGATTTTATTTTAAAACATTCAAATGAAATAATAGAAACTTTACCGATAGGAAGTTATTCAATAAAAATGAAACGAAAGGGAGGAGCCGTTAATTTCCAGTATTCTATTTTCAAAAATATAAGCAATAGTTTAGAAGTAGAATATCAGAATATTAATACGGATTTCAATAGTCAATTCAATACAGATTTGTTAGTTGTAAAAAATGAATGGAACTGGAACAGAAAAGTGGGAGAACTGATTTTTGCTTCAATTACTTATTCAAAAGTGTGGAGTGATTATGACGGAATATTTCCTCATGAAATTGCTCAGGGGCGACCAATTGGTTCATCAACGAGAGCAATAATTAGATATGAAAAGCGAATTTCTGAAGCAATATCTGTAAATGGATTATTTCAATATCGTAAAAGAGGTAAAAGTGATTCTATCATTTTAGGAAAAGTAGAAGTGAGAGCGTATTTTTAAATTATGAAATTTATTAACAAAAATATTGTTATTAAACTGATATTATTATTGATCATACTTTTTTATAATAATTCTAAGGCAAAAACGTTTTTATTAATTAATAATGATTCAACAATTGTGAAATCAAATTCTGACAAAGTAGAAAAAATATTAGATTCAAAAGTAAGAGAATTCGCCAAAAAAGGTTACCCTTATGCAAAAATAATTTTAGAAAAATATGAAAAAAAAGATGAAAATGATCTATTTAAATTTAGAGTTCAAAAAGGTGAATATGTTACAATTGATACGATTGTGTACGGGAAATATAAAGAGAGAGAAGTAAATATTATTGAAAGGAATATTACTGAATTGCCATTAGGTGAATATAATTATTTGAAAGCAGATAAAGCGATTCATGAGTTAAAACAAATTAATTATCTGAGTGTTTCAAATAGAAAAAATATTTATAAAACAGGATTAAGATTATATACGAAACCGAAAAATAAAGCAAAATTGGATGCATTATTAAGTTATAAAAAAGAGAGGGATGAAAGTGGAATTATTGGTAATTTTTCAATTGAGATGCAAAATTTATTTGGTTTGGGAAGATATGCTTCACTCTCTTGGTATAGACCGAATTTTAAAACTAATCGCATAAAATTGAATTATTTTGAACCTTATATTTTTAATAGTGGTTTTTCGGTAAAGGGAGAATATTTTCAGGATTTTCATGATACTTTATATGTAAAACGGGATATTGATCTGCACATTTATTATCAATTTAATCCAAAGCTACGGCTTGGGTATATAAATTCATTAGAAAATATTTATTCATCTGAAGGTGGTGAAAAAATCGGTTATAAATCAATGAAACAATATGGAACAAGGTTAAGAATAGATGGTAAGTGGGGAAAGGGAATTGTAATTAATGATTTCTTTGGCGAAATAGGAATGAAAAATTTTGAAAATGATAAAATGTATTTTTCATCGATCTTTTCTAATTTAATTATCCGATATAAAAAAATTGGTGCTAATATAAAAGTAAAATATGCAATTGTTGATTCAAAAAGTGAAATTAAGATCTATGATATTATCAAATTAGGCGGAGCAGATTTTTTACGAGGTGCATATTTTGAACAATATTTGACAGAAGAATATTATGGTTTAAGTTTTGAATTTGGAGTATTCTCCGGCAGGTCAAATTTGCTAGCTTTCTATGATTTAGGAATATTGAGGGAATTAAATTCTCCCACAAATCACATAGGTTTATCGGTAAAATTACCAACAGGGGCAAGTTCAGTTTCATTAACAATAGGATTTAATTTAGATGAAAGTTATGAGAATGG
>LSCC01000042.1 GCA_001577215.1 Fidelibacterota bacterium TCS52 | reverse complement strand
CATTAAATTTACTTTCTATATCTGATATCGGTTGTAAAAAGATCATATCAACATATTCCTCATAAGCAGCATAACTCATTGGAATAGGAAAACCAAAAGAAATTTTTGGACGACGATTGAAACCCTGTGAATATTTTATTGGTAAATTTAACATATTTATACTTCTTTGAAATATTCGAAACAAATCGTGATGTGTAATATATTTAATTAACCCTGCTTTTGCAAATTTCATTCTAACTATCCATTCCTCAGCATTCTCTATTTTTTTTTCTTCCTCGATATCTAACTTCAATTTCTCTTTATCAATTTCTTCACTATTAAAAATATTTATATTATTCTGTAACATTTTTAAATCGCCATTACAAACACCGCAAAAATAACATCCATCTCTACAATCAATTGTGTTTTCTACCTTAAATGCCTTTTCTCGCTCAGCAATTAAGAATTTTTTTTTTACACCATAATCAATAAAATCCCACGGCAAAAGTTTGTTAATATCTTTCTCTGCTGTAAATTTCAATGGATCAATATTATATTTTCTTAATGCTTTTAACCATAATTCTTTATCAAATTTTTCACTCCATGCATCAAATTTTCCACCATTTTTCCAAACCTCATAGATCACTAAATTCAATCTACTGCCACCGCGCGATAATATACTTTCAATTAGCGATTCATAGGGATCATTTGTCATTAATTTTACTTTAGCATTTTTCAATTCTTTTCTTAAATATTGAATTTTTCTATCAGCTTCATCAGGTAATAATTGTTTTTCCCATTGAAATGGAGTCATTGGTTTTGGTATAAAAGTTGATATTGACACATTTATCCTAATTCTTCCATACGATTTTGACATCGTACTTATGCGTTTTATTAGTTCAACTATGCCGGCAATATCTTTGTCTGTTTCTGTAGGTAATCCGATCATAAAGTAAAATTTTAATGTCTTGTAATTATTTTCTAAGGAAACTTTTACAGAAGAAAAAAGATCTTCTTCAGAAATATTTTTATTTATAACATCTCTTAATCTTTGCGTACCTGCCTCAGGCGCAAAAGTGATCCCGGATTTTTTATTATTATTTATATTATCAACTATCTTGCTGTTAAAAGAATCCAGACGCAACGAAGGTAATGAAACAGAAATATTATTTTCATTAAAATATTTTTTCGTTAATGAAAAATATGAACTTAAACCTGTATAATCAGTTGTTGACAGACTCAATAATGAAACCGTTTCATAGCCCGTATTTTTTAATGTATCTTTTGTATATTTTGCTAATTCAGAATATGGGCGTTCTCTGATAGGACGATAGATCATTCCTGCTTGGCAAAACCTACAACCGGCAGTACAACCTCTTTGAACTTCTAGAGATAATCTATCTTGAACAATTTCCTTTATTGGTATCAATGGCTTCACTGAATAATTTTCTTTTGATAATGATTTGATCTTATTAGCTACAACTTTTTGTTTTTTATCTTTTTGAAAATATTTAGGAATATAAATCCCATCTTCCGGATTTGATAAATTTCTTAAAATATCATCACGTTTATAATTTTGTAACTTATATTTTTTTACTTTATTAATTAATTTAATAATAATTTTTTCACCATCTCCAATTACAAAAATATCAATAATATCTCTTATTGGTTCTGGATTTACCGCACCGGAGCCACCAGCAATAATAATTGGGTCTTCTTCACCCCTATCTTTTGAAAAAATTGGTATTTTCGACAGATCAAGAATATTTAAAATATTTGTATAGGTCATTTCATATTGTAATGTAAACCCTAACAAATCAAATTCCGATAATGGAGTAAGTGTTTCTAAAGAATACAAAGGTAAATTTTCCGACCTCATTAATTCTTCCATGTCAAACCAAGGTGAATAACTTCTTTCAGCAACAAATGATTTTTCAGCATTTATCAAATGATACAATAATTGATAACCGTAAAATGACATTCCAACTTCATAAACATCCGGATAAATCAAACATATTTTTACATCAACATTGCTATGGTTTTTTTTAACCATGTTGAATTCTCCACCACAATATCTACCTGGTTTTCTAACTTGTGATAGTATTTTATCCAACTTTATTTTATCTATTTGCTTCAATTATTTTCCCTGAACAACTTAAATTATATCATATCATTGAATTTACATAATTACTAACTTCATTTTCCACATCTAAAATTGTATCAATACCTGCATTCTTTATTGGCTTGTGTCTATTTAACATTTTTTCAACAATTTTTGGAATATCTGTAAATTTGATCTTATTTTCTATGAATAAATATACCGCCTGTTCATTGGCTACATTTAATACCACAGGATAAGTTTCACCTGATTTCAAAGCATCTAAAGCTAATTTTAATGATGGAAATTTTTCAGTATCGGGAGAGAAAAAAGTTAATTCCTTTAACTTTACAAGATCTAATGATTCCCAATTAGCAACATATCTTTCAGGATAACTTAGAGCATATTGAATAGGCAACTTCATATCAGGCAAACCCAATTGTGCTTTTACAGAATTATCATTAAATTCAACCATACTATGAATAATTGATTGCGGATGAATCACTACTTCTATTTTACTTTGTGGCATTTTAAACAAATAATGAGCTTCAATTATTTCCAATCCCTTATTCATCATTGTTGCTGAATCAATAGTTATTTTTTTGCCCATCAACCAATTTGGATGATCTAGCGCATCTTTTACTGAGATATTTTTAAAAGTATCTATATTTCTATTCAGAAATGGCCCACCAGACCCAGTCAAAATTATCTTACGAATATTTTCAGATTTTTCTCCTTGAAGACATTGCCAAACAGCCGAATGTTCACTATCTACCGGAAATATTTTCGTTTCACTTTTATCCGCAAGAGAATACAAATAATCACCTGCCATTACCAAACTTTCTTTATTACTCAGTGCGATATCAATACCGTTTTTACAAGCCGAAACAGATGGTTGCATTCCTTTACTGCCAACTATCGCATTCACAGCAATATCAACCTCTTTCAATCCAGCGATTTCAATAATTGAATTATAACTACTCATTACTTTTATATTCAATTGTTTTAATTTTGATTTTAATAAAGGATATTTATCTTCATCGGCAATTACAACATATTTTGGTTTAAATTTTTTTGCCTGTTCAATTAATAATTCAACTTGTGTTTTGGCAGTTATGTAAATCAATTCAAATTTATCGGGATTACTCTCGATAATTTTTAATGTATTCTTTCCAATTGAACCGGTAGAACCTAAAATACCAATTTTCTTCATTTGATTAAGTCCTCTTTTTAATATAAAATATTATAATTTTATTGCCACATCAATTCCAACACCAAAATGTCCACGGCAATACTCACCCAATAAATTCAAAATACCGAATTTAAGATAAAAAATTGGTACAAACTTGATATCTTCATCTTCTTTTAAATTATAGGTGATATTGTTATTTGAAAAACGTCCATTTTCAATTCCACATTCAGCACCAGCCCCAACAATCATTTTACCGAATTTTCTTTCAATCAATATTCTTAATGCAACAACTCTATTTTTAAAATTTACATTATTAATAACTCGTTTATTGATTGCAACAGAAATCAAATAATTTGATGAATCTTTTATTGCATTTTTATAATTTGCAGATATTAAATAATATTCTACCGAATTACCATAATAATTAGTAATTCCAAATCCGGTATTTATACTATAATTATCAAGCAAACTAACATTTGCTCCAAAAATAGGAAAATAAAGATCTAATTTAGACAAATAGTTCAAATGAAAATTTATTTCCGTATCTGTAATTTTTGTATTATAACTCATTAAATCTACCGTAGCCAATAAATCTTTGACTTCATTTTTATTATGAATATTTAAAATATCCGTATGTGAATTAGAAAATGAAACAGAAATAAGTGATATTATTAATAAAAAACCTCCCAAAGCATGGAGGTATTTACCGAGTTTATTTTCATTTCTAATTAAATCCATTTTACTCTTATCAGAAAAATCAAGGCATAAAAAAATAATATGTTATAAAATGCCTCTTTTACTATTTTTAATAAAATCAATGATATGCTTACTTTCATTTGCAAGTTGAAAATTATCTTCAATATAGCTGATAGCATCTTTGATATTATATTTTGATCGATAAATAATTTTATAAATATTCTTTAATTCTTTTACTTTTTTATTACTAAAGCCACGACGTCTTAATCCTACAACGTTCAGTCCTTTATATCCTAATGGCTCACCAGCAGCTAATATATACGGTGGAACATCCTTTGAAACTCTACAACCGCCACCAATAAATGAATGCGCACCGATATTAGTAAATTGATGTACTGGCACCATTCCACTTATCGTAGCATAATCCTCTATCGTAACATGACCGGCAATTTGTGAAACATTTGATATAATAACATTATCTCCTAATAAACAATCGTGAGCAATATGCACATAGGCCATTAATAGACAATTCTTTCCAACAACAGTTTTTTCTCTATCTATTGTACCTCTATGAATAGTAACATATTCTCTAATTGTAGTTCCATCACCAATGAATGTATATGTTTTTTCACCACTAAATTTTAAATCTTGACATATCTCACTAATAATTGCACCGGGAAATATCTCACAATTTTTTCCAATTCTTGCTCCAGATCTGATTATTGCATTTGAATTAATAATAGTGTTATCATCAATTATCACATCTTCATCAATAATAGCATTTGGATAAATTTTTATATTATTACCCAATTTAGCGGATTTATTTATTATAGCTTTATTACTTATATTTTCCACAATTCTTTACGCTTATTTTTCAGTAATTGCTGCACTTAATTTTGCACTTGCAACCATTTTACCATTAACATATGCTGCAGCTTCCATTACAGTGAAATTTGCTTTTTGACGAATCATTGATACTTCAAGCTGAAGTTGGTCACCCGGAGTAACAACTTTACGAAATTTTACTTTATCCATACTTGTAAACATTACAAGTTTACTATCGGGATTAGCTAAAGAATTTAATAATAAAACACCCCCAGCTTGTCCTAATGCCTCTAAGATCATCACACCGGGCATAATTGGTTTTTCAGGAAAATGTCCAATAAAATATGGTTCATTAACAGACACATTCTTGATTGCAATTATTTTATTTTTAGGAGTAAGTTTTGTAATTCGATCAACCATTAAGAATGGATATCTATGAGGAAGAATTTTTGTAATTGTTTCAATATCAATTGAGATAAATTCCTGTTCTTTTCTTGCCTTTGAAAATTCTTTCTGTAAAAACTGTTTATTAAACATTTTTCTAATTTTTTTCACTAATTCAACATTAGAACGATGTCCGCTGCGTGCTGCAACAACATGACCTTGCATCGGCACTCCCAATAAAGATAAATCACCTATCAAATCTAATATTTTATGTCTAACGGGTTCATTAGGATATCTAAGTTTACGATTATTTAATATACCCTTTTCACCAATTGTTATTTTATCTTTAATATTAAACAATTCTTTTAACTTTTCTTTTTCAGAATCTTCAATTGGTTTATCTACAAAAACAATTGCATTATCTAAATTTCCCCCCTTAATTAATCCTTTATCTTTTAGCGATTCTACTTCACCCAATAAACTAAAAGTTCTTGCAGGAGCAATTTCATTTATAAAATTATCAGAAAGTGAATATATCGCATAATATTGTGTCCCAATATTTACTTCGTCATCATACTGAACCATAAAAGTAATCCGAAAACGATCAGATGGTGTAACATGAATATCAACTTCTTCTGCAGGATCATTAAAAGTAACAGTTTTATCAATAATTAATTTTTTCCGAACTGCTTCTTGCTCAATAATCCTGGCAGAAAGTAATGCATCAACAAAAGGTTTTGCACTACCATCCATTACGGGCGGTTCGGGACCTGATAATTCTATCAATAGATTATCTATTTCTAATCCTGAAACTGCTGCTAAAACATGTTCAACTGTATGTATTTCATTTCCATTGATACCTAATTTGGTACCTCTTGAAATATCCACAACATGTTCAATATCTGCAGGAATTTCAATATGTTTTTCCAGATCAGTTCTGACAAATCTAATTCCAGTATTAGATTTTGCTGGTTTAAATGTTAATTTTGATTCAATACCTGTATGGAGTCCAACACCATATACACATGCTTCTTCTTTAATTGTATGTTGATTTTTTGCAATCATTTTTTGCCTTTTTTAATAATATCCTTCATTTTATAATAAATATCAGGTAACTTTCTTAACATCGCTTCTCGTTTTCTATATTTTTTAATTGGTATAGCGGGAATTCCACTAACAGTCATTCCATCTTTCACATCTTTGGTAACACCAGTCATAGCTGCAACTTTGACCTGATTTCCAATATGAATATGTCCATTAATCGCAACTTTACCACCAAAAACACAATAACCACCAATAACTGCTCCGCCTGCAATACCTGATTGTCCGGCAAATGCACAATGTTTCCCAATTTTTACATTATGAGCAATATGAACATGATTGTCAATTTTTGTCCCTTCTCCAACAATTGTATTTCCAATTGATCCTCTATCTATACAGCAGTTGGCACCAATTTCTACATCTTTTTCTATTATAACTTTTCCTAACTGAGGAATTTTTTTAAATTTATTCTTATCAAATGTGAATCCAAATCCATCACTTCCAATAACCGTACCGGCATGAATGATACAATTGTCTTTAATTTCTACATTATCATAAATTGTAACATTTGGATAAATTATAACATTATCGCCAATTTCAACTTCTCTTCCAATAACAGAATATGCACCAATGTTGCAATTTTTATTTACTTTTGCAGTAGGATCAATTATAGCTTTTGAATGAATTTCCCTTTTTAGTAATCCTCTATTTGTTAAAAACAAATTACTTATTTTTGCCATTGCAGCTTGAGGATCATCGGAAATTATCAAATTATCAAATTGGTCTTCTAATTCCTTTCTTACAATTACAGCAGATGCTTTCGTAACTTTTAAATATTTTTTATATTTATTATTACCAATAAAGGTGATTTCATTTTTTTGGGCATTTTGAATTTCATTTACACCATGAATAATAATTTCAGAATTACCTTTATATTCAAGCCCTAAAAAACTACCAATTTCTGCAAGAGTCATACTCACAAATTATTTCCTTAACTCCCTTAATACAACATTTGTTAAATCTAAAGTTGGATCGGCAAAAACAATGGAACCCTTTGATGCATCCAAAATGTAATCATATCCATCTTCTTCACCAATTTCTTTCAATATTTTATTGATCTTTTCCAATATAGGTCCAAGGTATTCAGATTCTTTTTTATAAATCTCTCCATTATTACCGAATTTTTCCATTTGATAATTTTGGATATTCATTTGTAATTCTTCTATTTCTTTTTGTTTTTCTTTCTTCCAAGAATCTGTTGCAACAAATTTTTTCTTTTCATATTCAGCTAATAATTCTTGCCCCTTTTGTTGCATTACCCTAAATTCTTCTTGCATCTTTTTACTTTCTGTTTCCAATTTTGCCATTGCATCAACCGCTTCTTTATATTCAGATAATATCTGTTCTGAATTCACATATCCAATTTTCATTCCTTCAGCAAATACGCCGGAAACAATGACGCTTAGAAATAGTAAAGCAAATATAATACGTTTCATTTTAACACTCCTTTTTAATTTTGTTAATTTACAAAAATAATATTTAAATCACTAATTATTTTTTATTTAAAATGATCTACCAAAAACAAAATGTGTTTCCCAGCCAATATTATCATCTCTTAAAATATCATCAAAACCATACCCAATATCAAAACCTAACATTCCAACCATTGGCATATATATTCTCGCACCAACACCCGCTGACCTAACCATTTCATTTAATTTTATATCTTTAAAATCACTCCACACTCTACCTGTTTCAGAAAAACCCAAAACATACATTGTTGGATTTGGAGAAACAAGGAATCGCATTTCCATAGAATATTTTAACATTGCATTGCCTACGGCATAACTTGAAGATGGCGGCCCAACTGATTGGTCTTGATACCCTCTTAATGAAGTAACATATTGAACCATACTAATTCCACCCATTTGGAAATATTCTTGATAGGGAATGATCGAATTTTTATCAAATTCATTTAACAATCCCATTTCCACATTTTGATAGAACACTAAATTCTTTACAATTGGTGTCCACCATTCAATTTTTAACTGATTTTTTACAAAATTCTCATCACCGCCCAATAATCCACCAGAAAATTTTGAAATTAAACTAATTGATGAACCATCTTGTGGATATTCTGGATGACTTCTGCTATTTCTTGATATTATCTGAGTAATACTTCTCTCTTTAGTCTCTTGACCCTCTCGCAAATATTCCTCATAAACAGACCCTTCATCAATATTTGAATATTTCTTCTTTGATATTGCAAAACTCCAATTACCTCTAAAATAACTATCAGGCCACCTAAACCTTCTGCCAAGTCTTAATGATACTCCAATAATATCACTATTATATGGTTGATAATATTCAGCTGTTTGGTTTCGTTCAGAATAATAAAAACTTGCCCCTACTAAATTTGGACGTCCCAAAAACCATGGCTCAGTAAAACCAATACTAACATTTTGATACGAATAAGAACGACTATATTGGGTTGATAATTGCTGTCCTCTTCCGCCGAGATTATTTATATCTACTCCGATACTTCCTATAAAACCATTCATTTCGCTATATCCGATCGAGGCATTTATCCTATCACTTGATTTCTCCTTTACAGAAACTTCTAAGTCAACATGCTCTTCATCTTGAGGTAATATCTCCGGCTGAACATCTTGGAAATAATTTAGCATATAAACTTCTCTTTGAGATCGTATTAACTTTTCACGATCAAAAATATCCCCAGGAAACACCTTTAATTCTCTTCGTATTACATAATCTCTAGTTCTATCATTACCAACAATATTAATATTCCTGATCTTTACAATCTGATTTTCTGTAATTTGTATTTTTACATTTAAAGTATCATTTCCAATTGGCTCTAATGCCGGTACAATTTCTGCATATAAATAACCTGTATCCATATAAATACTTCTAATTCTCGCATCAACGGCAGCCTCAAAATCATCTTCTTTAAATTCTTCCCCTCTATTTATTCCGGCATTTTTCAAATTATTTAGTAAAAAATCAGTGTTATATCTTTCATTACCTTCTATTGAAACATCGCCATAATAATACTGGGGGCCCTCTTTAAGATAAATTTTGATAGCTAATTTCTTCTTATTTTCACTTAATTCAACTGTCTCTTTTACAATCCTTGCATCACGATAACCATGATCTCGGTAAAACTTTAATAATTTCTTTTTATCTTCTTTGAATTTATCTTTATCAAATTTTCCGCCAAAAAATAATTTATACCAACCAGTTTGTTTTGTCTCTTTAAGTTTAAACTTTAGACGAAGGTCACTATAATTTTTATTGCCAATAATTTCAATGTCTCTAATTTTTACTTTGCTACCTTCCTCAATATCAAAAATAATATTTATCTTAGTTCCTTTTTCATCTACATTTTTAGTTGATACATCTATATTGGCATTATAAAATCCGTCATCATTATATTTTTCTTTTATCTTTCTAACAGCTTTATTAATTAAATGCGGAGTAATTATTTGCCCTCTAAATAATGAAATATCCTCTTTGATCTCCTTGGACTTGTATTTTTTATTACCATTATATTTTATTTCGCTTAATCGTGGATATTCTGTTACTTTTACAATCAGATAAACACCATTTGACGTTTTCTTGTCAATAATAACTTTTATATCACTAAATAATCCTAATTCCCAAAGTCTTTTAATTCCATTTTGAATATCTTCACCTGTTAATTCTGCACCTGAAACAAATCCTGAATTTATTTTAATAATTTTTGTAGATGCTGTTTGAGCGCCTTCAACACTTACATTTAACACATTAATTTTTTGTGATTGACTAAATCCGCCAATAGTAAAAAATATTATATGCAGAATTAAAAGTATAAAAATAAATAAAACTTTTTTAATTTTTCCCAACTTTTTGAATATTATCATTATTATTTCTCTTTTTACTTAACCTGTTCACTTATTTTACCATATCTTCTTTCTCTATTTAAATAACTATTAATTGCTTTAAAATATTCCTCTTTCCGAAATGCCGGCCAATATACAGATGTAATATAATATTCCGAATATGCCGATTGCCATAATAAGAAATTGCTTATTCTAAATTCTCCACTTGTCCTAATGATCAGATCTGGATCGGGTATCTTTTTTGTATATAATTTATTGATTATAGTTTTCTCGTTAATATTTTCTAATGAATATTTTCCCGTTTCAACTTCTCTTGCAATTTGCTTTACGGCATTTAATATTTCTTCTCTGCTTCCATAACTTAACGCAAGTACTAAAGTCAATCCTGTATTATTTTTCGTCTTTTCAACTCCCTCTAATAGATTTTCTCTTGTCTTTTTAGGGATCTCACTAATATTTCCAATGATCTGTAGCCTCACATTGTTCCTATCTAATTCATTTATTTCTTTTTTTATTGTTTTTGATAATAGCTTCATCAGTGCATTGACTTCAATTTTCGGTCGCAACCAATTTTCTTTGGAAAATGTATATAATGTCAAATATTTAATACCAACTTCACCGCTTAATCTTACTATTTCTCTCACTGAATTAATGCCTTCTTGATGTCCCGCAATACGAGGTAAATTTCTTTTACTTGCCCATCGTCCATTGCCATCCATTATAATAGCAATATGCTTTGGTAGATTTTTATTTCCTTCAATAATTTTATCTTTCATTATTTTTGAATTTTTACAACTATCTAAAATTAATTATTATTATAGTTTTTAAACATTTAAGTTGTTATACTTTTTCATCAATAGGTTTATTATATACCAAGCAAAAGGAATTGTTATCTAATGTAAACCCAAAACTATATTTCCAACCATTAAATGTTAACATTTCATATTCATCTTTAATATCATCTACAAAAATATGATTTATATCATCAGAAAAAAAATCATTCTCTAATTTTTTAATATCAACATCTTTATTATATACTTTAAATATTTTGTGATCCCAAACTATAGAATTATTATTTGATTTTTTTTGATTCTCTTTCAATTTATCCTCATTTCTTTTTTTCACAATTACTATAATGCATTGTTTCGTTTAATTTCCATTTCACAAATATATCTGCATCATCACAATGACCAATATTCCCCAATTTTACATCTTAATAAAATACATAAATATTTTACTATCACCAAGCACTTATTTGTGATTTTTTATATAACTCTTAAACCATTGTTAACATCAGTGCGATCTTTTTTCAATAATCAAAAAAATCTCAAAATATCATTTATCATAACCAAAACAATTAATCCTAATAAAAGAAAAGTTCCAATTTGTTGAATTGTCATTTTTACTTTTATATTTAATTCTCTACCTATAATTCCCTCTATTGTTGCAATAATAATATGCCCTCCATCTAAAGCTGGAATTGGCAGAATATTTATAAATGCAAGATTTACACTTAATATTGCAATCAAAGAAAATAGAGACATCATACCACTTTTAGCTGATTCGCCGGCTAATTGACCGATCATAACTAATCCACCAATGTTTTTGAAACTTTCTTCACCTTTGATCAGCATTCCCAGTGAAGAAACTGTCAATTTTAACCAATAATAAGTGGTTCTAACTCCCGATGAAATTGCTTCACCAAAATTTGCCGAATGATAATCAATTTTTCCGGATATTCCAATCATACCAACTTTTTTAATCGAGCCATCTACCACTGTTTGTTTTAATAGAGGAGTTAATTTCACAGATTTTATTTCATTAGATCTTTCATACTTTAAAGAAATTTCCTTACCGGCGAAATTATGAATTATATTTGACATGTCTTCCCATTTTTCAATTTTATACCCATTCACAGATATGATCATATCACCGCTATGTAAACCAGCTTCTGCTGCCGGCATTCCTTTTGCAATTCCATTAATTACCGGATCATTACTTATATTAGGAATTCCAGTTTGAAAAGTTAAAATTGTGAAAATAAATATTGCCAATAATAAATTCATTATTACACCGGCTGTTGTTACAAATATCTTTTGCCACCATTTTTTTGCCCTATATTCATAAGGTTCTATAGGATTCTTAGCATAATCCTCATCTATACTTTCATCCATCATGCCGGATAATTTTACATATCCTCCAAGTGGGATCCAAGAGAGACAATATTCTGTTTCACCGATCTTCTTTCCAACTATTTTTGGAGGAAATCCAAGCGAAAATTTTTCTACTCTTATCCCAACCATTTTTGCAGCAATAAAATGTCCAAATTCATGAATGAAAACCAATATCCCTAAAACAACAATTGTTGAAATAATATATATCATGTTTTTCCTTTTATTCTAATTTTTAAATTCTGCTTTATATTTTCTGCTTTTCTAATGCACTAACTGCAATAATGTTGCACAAATTAATGCCGCATAAGTTCCAAGCACATAACCGGCAATTCCCAACATTACACCTACGGAAGCTAATGCAGGATGAAAAGCCGAAGCAACTATCGGAGCAGAAGCAGCACCTCCAATATTTGCCTGTGA
Source organism: Fidelibacterota bacterium TCS52 (assembly GCA_001577215.1). GTDB lineage: Bacteria > Fidelibacterota > Fidelibacteria > Fidelibacterales > Fidelibacteraceae > TCS52. The sequence goes on along the minus strand of LSCC01000042.1, from coordinate 3,115 downwards.
ACCAACAGCCATAAAAAATAGTGGAGCTTTTATTAATTTCATCATACCAAGCATCAAAATCACATGAATAATAATCCAAGTTAAACTCATAGCAAAAAGCATTGGATATTCGAAAATTGCCTTTAAATCAGCACTTGCTCCAATAACTCCAATTAATAAATATAACATTACAGTACCCAATTTTGATGCACCGGCTCCCTCATAATTTTTTACTCTCGTAAATGAAAAGGCAACTCCCATACTTGTAATAATAATTACTTTCCAAGTGGAATGAGAAACGATTTCACCTATTTCCGGTAGAAGATTTCCCAACTTATATGCAACAAATGATCCACCAAATGCTAATGCGAATAAAACCATGTAGTCAGTAGTTGTTGTAATTCTCATGGCTTTTTTTCTAAATGCTACTACCTTATCCTTTAATTCTATAATAGCCGAATTATCTGCTCCTAATTTCTTATCTATTTTTTCATATTTTCCAGCAAAAAACAACAATGTTCCTGTAAGAAGATTTGCAACTACAACATCAATTACAACCATCATTCCCATCATATCTGAAGTTGTACCAACTGAATCCCCAATAGCGATAAAATTTGCTCCACCACCGATCCAAGAACCTGCTAAAGCGGACATTCCTCTCCAAATTTCTGGAGGTAAATGATTTCTGAAAATCCATAATGAAATCGGACCACCAATAACTACTCCAAGCGTTCCAGTCAAAAACATGATCACTGCTTTACTACCTAATTTTAATATTCCGTGAATATCTACTGCTAATGTCAATAATAATAAACTCGCCGGGAGTACAAAGGTCTTAATTTTACTGTAAATAATGGACTCCGGAGGAATAATATTAAAAAATGTTAAAATTGTCGGTATAAAATAGGCAAAAACTAAAGCCGGTACAACACCGAACAATTTTTTCCCAAATTTAGTATGCGATTTAATAAAGAAAATTGTCGCCGGAATAATTAATAATATCGCGAGCAATCCAAAAGGATTTGTAATTAGTATGTCATTCATTATTTCTCCAAAAGTTAAAAAAAAATTTCAAAAGCTTGTAAATGTAAGAATAAAAAAGCAAAATTAAAAATACTAAAATATTTTGTTGATTTGTGAATAATATTTTTTATATTTCGCCATATTTGAAAAAAAATGTAATTGAAGATAAAAATTACATCACAAAAATATGGAAGAGTGTCCGAGTGGCTGAAGGAGCACGATTGGAAATCGTGTATATCGTGTTGAACGGTATCCCGGGTTCAAATCCCGGCTCTTCCGCTTTTTTATTACTAATTATCCAATTATTAGCGTATTAGCTGTAATTTCAAATCCTTAATTTATAATTTCTTTTACATTTGATAATCATAAAAATTATTGATAACTTATAAAAGTTAAAGGAAAAACTAGAGGAGAAATAAAATGAAAGATATTCCAGCAAATGTAAAAATAAAAGATGTTAAAATTTATCCACTAAATATAAAAGCAGAACATGATTTGAAAATTGCTACTATGACAGTATCCGGACCAAAAAATGTGTTAGTACATATTATCACAAATACAGATTTAGACGGCTGGGGTGAAGCTAGTCCATTTAGAGCAATTGTCGGCGAAACGCAAGCGATCAATTTTACTGCTGCAAAAGAATTAAGAGAATTGTTTATCGGAAAAAACCCATTGTTTTATGCAGATCTGATTCGAAAAATAAATGCTTATTTACCAAATAATTCTACAATTAGAAGTGCATTTGATATGGCATTATATGACATTGCTTCAAAAGCAGCAAACCTTCCTCTTTATACTTTTCTTGGAGGATGTAAACGACCGATGGAAACAGACAATACAATTGGAATTGGCGATGTTGAAAAAGCAGGAGAACAGGCATTAGAAATTGTAGAACAAGGATTTAGAATAATTAAAACAAAAGTTGGAATTTCTGAAGATGAAGATATTCAACGAATAAGAAATATCAGAAAAGCAGTTGGAAAAAATGTGAAAATTAGAATTGATGCAAATCAAGGTTGGGATAGAGTAACTGCTGTAAAATCGTTGCAAAAATTAGAAGAACTTGATATTGAAATTTGCGAACAACCATTGAAGGCAAAAGATCTTGACGGAATGCGTTACATTAATCAGCACTCGTCCATTCCATTAATGGCTGATGAATCTGTCTTTACTCCTACCGATGCATTAGAAGTTATAAAATATCAAGCGGCTCCATATATAAATATTAAATTATCAAAATCCGGTGGAATCTTAAACGGAACCGCAATAGCAAATATTTGTGAAGCAGGAAATATTACTTGCATGGTTGGTTGTATGTCAGAATCCGGACTTGGAAATACTGCTTTTTCTCATTTTGCGATGGCAAATCCTGTTGTTAAATTTTTCGATCTTGATGCTAATATTGGACACATTGACGAACCAATAATAGGTGGTGTTACTATTAATAAAGGAATGATTGAATTCCCCGATGATATTATTGGAATTGGTGCCTATCCAGACCCAGATTATATTAAGAAAATTGAAAGCATATAGTATATATTAGAAATACCATATCTTCAAGATATTGCATTTCTGAAACACATTTCTTATATACAAAAATTCGCATAAATATTAATTGATTTTTGTAAATTTGATATAGAATAATGAGAACAAAGGTAATAAAAACGATGCATAACAAAAAAGAGATAATGCAATGCATAATCTCTACACAGCGACATCCCAGACCTTATTGTTCTTTGCGTCTTCGCGACTTTGTAAGAAATTCTCAACTTTTAAAGGGAAAAAAATGAAATACAATTTTGATAAAATAGTTAACAGAAAAAATACAAATGCGACAAAATATACAATGTCAAAAGCGGTTTTTGGAACTGATGATATCTTACCAATGTGGGTAGCTGATATGGATTTTGAAACACCGGATTTTATTGCTAATTCGCTTAAAAAAAGAACTAAACATCACCTTTTCGGTTATTCATCTAAACCCGAGTCATTTTATAATTCAATAATTAATTGGATGAAAATCAAACATAATTGGGATATTAAAAAAAAATGGATTACTTCAAGTCCCGGTGTTGTTCCCGCATTGAATATGGCCGTTTTAGCATTCACT
>LSCC01000041.1 GCA_001577215.1 Fidelibacterota bacterium TCS52 | reverse complement strand
CGGAAAAGGAGAGACAGGAACAAAAACACCCATAACATTTGCAATATTATTTGCGCCAAGAGAATATGCTCCAAATGCACCAACAACAATAAGGGCAATTCTTGTATAAACATCTAATCTGAAAATACTTAATTTCCAATGTTTCAAGATATATTTAAGAAGTAAATATAATAGAGCCGAGAATGTGGCAGCAAGTATTGGACTAAAAACCCAAGTAGATACAATTTTTAATAAAGAAGCGTAATCAGTTTGAGTATGTGAGAAAAAATTCCATCCAACAATTGCACCAACAACAGCTTGAGATGTTGAGACAGGTAAATGTAATTTAGTCATCCAAAAAACAGTAAAAGCTGCCGAAAATGCAACCATAAATGCACCACCAAGAGCATTAACTGCTCCCAATTTTCCGAGTGTATGACTTGCTCCGGCTCCGGAAATTACAGCTCCCATGATAACAAAAATAGTGGCAACTAATGCAGCGGTTTTAAATTTAACCATTTGCGTTCCCACAGCTGTTCCAAAAATGTTTGCAGCATCATTCGCACCGAGAGACCAGCCAAGAAACAGACCACTTGATAGAAAAAATAGAATCATTAAAATCTCCTTTCTATCATTTTATATCGATCTTTTGATTGCATAAATACTTAATTTGTCTGCAACATCTTCTGCTTTATCAGCAACCATATCAATATGAAGAGCAAAATATCTAAGATGAAATTTCATACTTAATTTTTCTATTGATTCATCACGGAATACTTTTCGTTTCAATTGTTCGGATTGTCTATCAGCTTCCTTTTCCCAATAATAAACTTTATGAATATTATGTTCAACATTTGATGGATCCTGAATAAATCTGCGAGATGCTTTTACTACTTGATTAATTGCATTAATACTATATTCTGTTAATTTCGAAAAATCGTCATTATATTTGTTTGGAATTGTAGGAATTTCAATTGAAAATTCTATTAGAGTTTCCTTTGCTTGATTTACTATTTCATCTAAACTTTCTAATAGATCAAAAATATCTCCTCGAGATTCCGGAATTAATGTTTTTTCATATAATTCTATTTCTATTTCTTTTCTTATAAAATCTGCTTTACCTTCAAGTTTTATTAACTTGTCTAAATTATATTCAAAATTCTTTTCATCTTTTTTTAAATAACATTTAATTCCTTCAAAAAGCAATAATCCCGCTTCATTTGTAATGTTTAGAAATTTGTTAAATTTTCCTTCCAAAGATTTTGTTTTTTTAAATAGCATTTTTATTTTCCTTTTCTTTATAATTGCTCATTAAATCAGATGATATAATTGTTTTAGCTATATTGGATGTGTAAACATTTATTTGTTTTAGTAAATCCATTAATTCCATGTGAACCTCGTGTGTTATAATTGATTCAGTTTGTTTTTTGCTTACTCTTTTCAAATGATTTGTTCTTAATTTTATATCTAATTCATCATATTTTAATTTTTTTTTCATTATTTTTATTGCTTCATTTAAATCCATTTCTTCAAATACTTCCCTAAGACGACCGATTTGTTTTGCTGCTTTTAAATGGTATTCTTTAATTTCTTTTTTACCATCTTCAGAAAAATCTTCGCGTATATCATGTTTCTTTTGTATTAACGGTAAAATATTCTTATCAATAATATCAGCAATGCTCTCAATATCATTTACTACCGACATCATTACATATATTTCTTTTGATTGTTCATCGTTTAATTTTTCTCCACTAATTTTTATTAAATATTTTAATATCTGTTCTTCTATGTAATCAATTTTATTTTCTCGCATATGAATTCCGTCTATTAAAGATAAACTTGGATATTGTTCATCCATTTCCTCATTTTTGGATAAGAATGGATTTATTGATTTATTTAACATACGACCTAATATTTTTATCATTCTTGATGTTTCAGTACGAGCAAGATTTAATGCTAATGCAGGAGTGGAAAGAACTTTATAATCAATATGCCATAGTGTCGGTTTCGTTCCTTTTTCGTATTTTTTTTCTGGATATATCTTAAAAATGAGCTTGGCAAAAATTGTAGTAAATGGAAGAAAAAACAATCCAAATCCAACATTAAATATAGTATGGGAATTAGCTATTTGTCTTGGGACAACTTTACTGTTAGCAGCAAGTCCAGTTAAGGAAGCATCAGCAACTGGTGAAATTGACCGAGCAAAATCGGCAAAGGTAGGAATCCAAAAAATAAAAAGTAGCACTCCAGAAACCTTAAAAATAACATGAGCTATTGCTACTCGTTTTGCTTCACGAGTTGTTTTGATACTAGCAAGTCCAGCTGTAATGCAAGTTCCAATATTTGCACCAAAAATTAACGGAATTCCTGCCTCGAGTGTCAATAATCCTTGTGATGCGAGTACGATAACAATCCCAGTAAAAGCACTACTACTTTGAATTATACCTGTAAATAATGCTCCAATCAATACTCCTAAAAGCGGATTTTCCAATTTTAAAAGAATATTAATAAATCCCTCATAAGAACGAAGAGGAGACATCGATTTTGACATAATGCTCATTCCAAGAAAAAGAATTCCAAAGCCAAGAATTGCCTCCCCAATATTTATATATGTGTTTTTACTAGAAAATAAATAGAATAAAAATCCGACTCCAATCATTAACAAGGAATAATCAGTTAATTTAAATGCAATGAGTTGTGCCGTAATTGTTGTTCCAATATCTGCACCCAAAATAACACTCAATGATTGAACAAAAGTCATTAATTCTGCCTGTACAAAACTAACTAACATAACAGTTGTTGCACTGCTACTTTGTATAACCATTGTTACAAACGCCCCAACAATTAAGCCAACAATTCTGTTTTTTGTTAGTGCAGAAAGAATAGATCGCATTTTATTTCCAGCAGCTTTTTTCATTCCATCGCTCATCATTTTCATACCAAATAGAAACAACCCCAATCCTCCAAGAACTCCAGTAATTAGAAAAAATATCCAATTTGAACCTCTAGCTTGCAGTTTGAAATATACTATATCATTTATATTTGTTTGATTTTTTATCCGAGCTGAGCATTCGTAATTTCCTTTTTTTGAACCTAATATATAATGAGTTTGAGCAATTCCGTCTTTTCCTGTATATACAATATCTTCTACGAAATTATAGTTTGTTGCGTCAGTTGGTTTTGATACAGTTTCAAATGTTACTGGGATTCCCTCAACTCCCTGAGAATTTTCATTTACAACTTTTACTATTAATGCTTTTTGAACTTTTTCGCCAACGATATTTATCAAACTATAAGACATAATATTGTCTTCTTTCTCAATTGTAAGGTTTGATGAAGCTTCCAAGTATGAATTGCTTATACAATAGAAAAATAGAGTGATAAATAAAGTGATAAATATTTTATAATTAAACTTCATTAATTCCCTCGTTTCTTTTTTCTCTCATTATATAAAGGATATGCTATTGAAAGTATAGCCATAATAATTAAAATTAAACTAATTGGATCTGTGAAAAATACAGTCCAAGTTCCTTCTGCTAATAGTGCCTGACGGAAATTCGTTTCTGCCATTTTTCCAAGTATCATTGCTAAAACCATCGGAGCAGTAGGAAAACCGTTTCTTCTTAATAACCAACCAAACACGCCAAATCCAAGACAAACAAAAACATCAAACATTGAATTTTTTACAGCATAACTTCCAACTAATGCGATAGACATAATAATCGAAAATAGAACAGCTTTTGGTGCAGATATTATTTTTACCCACAAACGAGTCCCTGCAAATCCAATGAATAGCATTAACGCATTACCAACAAATAAACTTGCAAATAATCCATAAACTAAAGTTGAATTTTCTGGTTTAAAAAGTTCCGGTCCGGGAGTAATATTATGTAAAGCTAATGCACCAATCATAACAGCAGTAGCAGCACTTCCGGGAATTCCAAGAGTTAATAACGGAATCAAAGCACCGCCAGCAGAAGCACCGGCAGCAGCAGAAGGAGCTGTAATCCCTTCTAATGAACCTTTTCCAAATTCATTTTTTTTCTTGGTTGTTCTTTTTGCCTCACCATACGCAATAAATGCTGCAATAGTTGCACCGGCTCCAGGAATAGCTCCGACAATAGCACCTATAATTGACGATTTTGAGATTAATATTTTTAGAGACCAAATTTCACCAAGTTTTGGCATTTTACTAGAAAATTTTTGTTTGATTTTTTTTACAATTTGCATATTCTCGATATTCAAAAGAATTTCTCCAATTGCAAACAAACCAATTAACGCCGGAATAAAAGTGAATCCATCAAAAAGTTCTGGGTTTCCGAAAGTAAATCGTGGTGAACCATTTATGATATCCAAACCAACGGTCATTAAAAGTAATCCGATTGCAGTGCTAACAAATGCTTTCAAACGATTTTTGGATTCCATTGATGAAACGATTGTTAATCCAAAAATTGCAAGCGAGAAAAATGCGGCAGGTCCGAATTTTAACGCAATTTTTGCTAGTGGAATTGAAAAGAAAATTAATACTAATGAACCTGTTAGTCCGCCAATTACATTTGCAAATAAACTAGATCCAAGTGCTTTTCCGGGATGTCCACTTTTCGTTAATGCGTAACCGTCAAATGTAACAGCAACGGCAGCGGGAGTTCCGGGAGTATTTATTGCAATAGCAGAAATTGTCCCACCATAAGATGCTGAAGTATAGACAGCTGCAAGTAAAATAACTGCAATTAATGGCTCCATCCCGAATGTAAATGGAACTATTAAAGCGAGTCCAGTTGAAGCAGAAAGTCCGGGCATCACACCAACGAATATACCAACTATAATTCCTATCAAAATTACCAAAAATGGTTGCCACCATACAATGGAATTTGTTCCACCTAATACACTAAAACCATCTAATAAATTACCAAATAATTCCATAAAATTATAATCTCCTTATTGAAAAATACTTCCAATTGGTAACGGAACCATCAAAATTTTGATAAATACGAAATACATAAATAACAATACTACAGCAGTTATTAAAAACAAAATTATATATTTGTTATATTTCATTATTAACATTGAAGCGATTAAAAACAAACCGGTAGAAATAAAAAATCCTATAAAAGAAATCAAACTAATATAAGCCAGAATTAGAAAAGCCAACTGAACAACTGATTTTACATTTTCACCTTTTTTAGTAATTTCATTTTTGTGATTTTTGGGATATGAAATTAAACCAATAAGAGAAGCGATTAACAGAAATATTGACCATACTTTTGGAATTGTAGCTGCTCCAACAAATAATCCGGTGCGAGGAGCAGGGAAGAAGGATGAAATATAATAAAACGAAATAGCCAATATTACGGATATGGTTAAAATCGAAATAGTACCATTAATTTTTATATTTTTTCTTCTAAATATTAAATACACAAAAAGAAAAGATAACAATAAAATTGAAGTAATAAAAGTTAGTAGATATGGTGTTTTATTTGAACTAGCATCTAATACAAATCCGGCAATTTTCAAATATTTTCGAGCTGACTCTACATCTTTATATACTAAATTCTTAAATTCCTCATTTTTCATAAATACTGGAGTAACCATTGTTCTATTAATATATGAAAGCCAGATAGAATCTTTACTACACTTTTCAAATAATTCTTCGAGATAAACAATTACTTCTTTATTTGTATTTTTATTTAAAACAAATCCACGCCACATTACTTCATAGGGGAGATCAATTCCTTTTTCAATTAGTGTTGGAACTTCTGGAAATGCTTCAAGTCGGTTTTCTGTTGAAACAGCAGAAATATTTAAGTTTTCTTCTCTTCCTAGAATATCTTCTGGATTTCCAACATAAACATCGGCGTGTTTTCCCATTACTGCACCCATCGCTTGACTTCCACCTCCATAAGGAATCCATTTAACTTTTATTCCGACCTTTTCCCAAAATTTAACTGCCATCAAATGATCTAAACTTCCTGTTCCGGGTCCACACCATTTTTGTTTTCCGGGATTTTCTTTTGCATTAGCAATTATTTTTTCTATAGTATTTATTTCACTATTTGGATTCGTTATAATTGCTTCTGGGGAAATTGTTAAGCACGCAAGATAATGAAAATCGTCTAGACCTATTCCAATATTTGTAGTTTGCAAAGTAGGAATAAATGTTGCCGGAAATGCTAAAACTGTATAACCATCTGCTCTTGAACTTAACAATCTTGCCGCAGCAATTATTCCACCACCGCCGGATTTATTTACTACAACTAATGGTTGGTCACAATAATTATCAGCAACTCGGGATAAAGTTCTTGCCATTAAGTCAACAGCACCACCTGGTTTTGTATGAACTATTATTGTTATTGGTTTTTTTGGAAAATCTGAACTAATTCCAAAAGATGATATAAATAATGAAAGAAACAGTATTAACAATATTTTTTTATTCAATCTTAAATTCCCTTTTTATTTCCAGCTTTTAAATGGATTTTTCATCAACATTGAATTGTAATATTTTACATCTCCAGTAACTTCTTTTCCGAGCCATTCGGGTTTTTCAAATTTTTCTTTTTCGGTTTTCAATTCTACTTCTGCAACAGTTAAACCGTCATTTTCTCCGTAAAATTCGTCTACTTCATAAGTATGAGCTCCGCATTTTACCATATATCGTGTTTTATCAATAATTCCCGGTTCACAGATATTCAATAATTCTTTTGTTTCTTTTACTGATATTTCTTTTTCGAATTCATACCGCGAAGCACCGGATTTATTCCCAATTCCTTTGATAGTCAAGAAACCCTTTTCTCCTTTAATCCTAACTCGAACAGTTCTCTCTGGAACTGATGATAAATATCCTTGAGTGATTCGTTGAGATTTTGAAACAAATTTTTTAAAATCACCTTTTACCAAAAATTTTCGTTCTATTTCTTTTGCCATTATATTTCCTTTTATAATTTTTTATCGCTCATTCCAATTACTCTTTTAATTGCTTGCAAGTAGTTAATATTTTCATATTTTGTTAATCCAACATCTTCCATTGTTTTCTGAATATCTTTTATCTCAGTTGATTCTGAATTAATTGAACATACTAATGCTCCATTAATTAAAACTTCAGCATATTCACAAATTGTATCATTTACCATATAACCAAAGCGAT
>LSCC01000040.1 GCA_001577215.1 Fidelibacterota bacterium TCS52 | reverse complement strand
TAGCATTAATGCAAAAAATGACACCAACAATTTTTAACTGATTATTTCATATTTCATAAAAAAAGCCCAAAATGACTGGGCTTTAAAATTAAATTATTTTTATATTAATTTACACTTTAAGAATTTCTTTTTCTTTTATTTTATATATTTCATCTATTCTACCAACATATTTGTCTGTAATTTTCTGAATTTCATCTAATCCATCAGCGACATTATCTTTTGAAATATGATCTTCTGATTCTGATTTTTTAATTTTATCATTAGCATTATGCCTGTGATTCCTTACAGATATTTTTGCTTCTTCAGCTAATTTATGAATATGTTTTACCAGTTCTCTCCTTCTTTCCTCTGTCATTGCAGGAATTGGTATTCTTATTACCTGTCCATCATTATTAGGATTTAAGCTTAGATCTGATTTCAGTATTTCTTTTTCGATCGCACCTAACATCTTTTTCTCCCACGGTTGAATAACAATTAATCTCGCTTCCGGAACGGATACGGAAGAAACCTGATTTAATGGTGTTTGTGAGCCATAATAATCTACTTTAATTCCATCTAAAAGTGCTACAGATGCTCTACCTGTTCTTAAACTAGAGAATTCATGTCTTAAAAATTCCAGTGTCTCTTTCATTTCTTTTTCACATGTTGTTTTTATTTCAGAAAACATTTAACCATCTCCTATTTTTGTTCCTATATTTTTACCCATCAATATTTTCTTTAAGGTTCCCGGTTCTTTAAAATTGAAAACATTTATTGGTATTTTATTTTCTTTACATAGCGTAATTGCACTTAAATCCATTACTCTAAGATCATCTCTGAGTACATCGGAATAGCTCAAATTCTCATATTTTTTGGCATCTACATTTAATTCCGGATCGCTGTCAAAAACTCCGTCAACCTTTGTTCCCTTAAGTAAAATATCGGCATCAATTTCAGCAGATCTTAATGCTGCAGCCGTATCTGTGGAAAAATAAGGATGACCGGTTCCTGCACAAAAAATAACTACTCTACCCTTGCTTAAATGTCTTACCGCTTTTTCCTGAATAAACGGTTCAACGATTTTATTGATATTCAGTGCAGACATAACTCGAGTTGGAATTCCTGCGGCTTCAAACGAATCCTTTAAAGCTAAAGAATTTATCACCGTAGCCAGCATTCCCATATAGTCGCCATCGATCCTTCCTATCTTTTTCTCTTCAGAATTGGATTTTGCACCACGATAAATATTTCCACCGCCAATTACAATTGCTGTTTCCACACCGAGATCAAAAATAGATCTAATCTCATGTGAAAAATATTTTAATATATCAGTATCAATTACCGATTCATTTTTACCGGCTAATACTTCGCCACTTAATTTTAGTAATATTCTATTATAATTCATTATAATAAATATTTTATTTATTCACCTAATTGAAAACGTGCAAATTTTGTGATATTAATATTCTCACCTAATTTACCAATTATTTCCTTTACATATGTTTCAATATTTTTATCTGTATCTTTAATAAATTCCTGTTCGAACAAAACATTCTCTTTGTAATATTTTTCCATTTTACCTGTAATTATTCTTTCAGCAATATGTTCCGGTTTACCCTGTTGAATTATTTGTTCTTTATATACTGCTTTTTCCCTTTCAACTAATTTTGGATCAAGTTCTTCTCGAGTAATTGCCTTAGGATCTGATGCGGCAATTTGCATTGCTATATCTTTTATAAATGATTTAAATTCTTTTGTATTTGCTACAAAATCAGTTTCACAATTTATCTTAACTAAAACACCTAATTTGCTGCCTGGGTGTATATATGAATAAACTGCTCCCTCTTTTGCTTCTCGATTAGATTTTTTTTCTGCTTTGGCAATTCCTATAGATCTTAAATGATCTACCGCTTTATTGATATCACTATCACAAGATTCCAATGCCTTTTTACAATCCATCATTCCGGCGCCGGTCTTATCTCTCAACTCTTTTACTAATTTTGCACTTATTCCCATATTTATCTATTTCTCCCTATCAATAAAATAATTTATTGTCTATTTTCTATTAATCTTTTTTAACACTTTTGCTTTTTTTATCTTGTGTCTTTTCTTCTTTTATCTTTTGCTCTTTTTCCCCGCCTTTTTTCTCAGCTAATATCGCATCAGCCATTTGTTTTGTTATCAATTGAATTGTGCGATATGAGTCATCGTTTGCAGGTATTGGTATATCTATCAAACTTGGATCAGAATCAGTATCAACAATACCAATAATTGGGATATCAAGTTTATTTGCTTCAGATACTGCGATATTTTCATGATTTGTATCAGCAATAAATATAACATCAGGTAAACGTTTCATGTTTTTAATACCACCAAGTACCAATTCTAATTTATTCTTCTCTTTTATAAGCATTAAAATTTCTTTCTTTGTAAAATTTTCCCACTCATCTTCATTTTGACTCTCTTTTTGCAACTTTTTCATATGACGAATACTTTTCTTTATTGTAACATAATTTGTTAAAGTTCCGCCAAGCCAACGTTCCGCAATATAATGCATATTACTTCTTATAGCTTCATCCTTAATGATATCTTTCGCCTGTTTTTTTGTACCTACGAAAAGAACTTCACCATCTTTTCGTACAACATTACTGATAAGATCACTTGCCTTATCTATAGCTTTCATTGTTTGTTTTAGATCAATAACATGAATTCCGTTTTTTTCCATAATCACAAAATCTTTCATGGATGGATTCCATTTGCTTGATAGATGTCCAAAATGAGATCCGGAACTAATTAATTTCTCTATTGTAATTTCTGCCATTTATTTAATCTCCAATATATTTTAACGTTTAGAAAATTGAAATCCTCTTCTTGCACCACGCATTCCAGGTTTTTTTCTCTCAACTTTTCTGGAATCACGTGTTAAAAACCCATTCTCTTTCAAAATAGAACGGTTTTCAGAATCATTTGCAGCCAATGCTCTACTTATTCCGTGTCTTACTGCTCCAGCTTGACCGGTTAAGCCACCGCCTTTTACATTTACATAAATATCATAACTTTTTTTAGAATCTGTCAATTCAATCGGCTGTAAAATTATCATCTTATATGTTTTTCTTCCAAAGTAATCATCAATTTTCCTATTGTTTATTGTAACTTTACCTTTCCCGGGAATTAATCTTACTCGTGCTACCGATCTTTTTCTACGACCTACAAATATATCTATCTTCTTTTTCATTTAGTCATTACTCCTAATTTGTTTCTAATTTCTTTGGATTTTGAGCATCATGTGGATGATTAGGACCTGCATATACCTTAAGTTTTTTAATAATTTTATAACCTAATTTATTATGAGGAAGCATTCCTTTAACTGCGTTAATTATTATTCTTTCAGGATGTTTCTCTCTTAAATCTGTAATTAGAACAGTTTTTGTACTGCCGGGATATTTCGAATGACGAAAATACGATTTTAGTTGTTCTTTCTTTCCTGTTACACGAATTTTTTCAGCATTCACAACAACAACAAAATCACCAGTATCAATATGTGGAGTAAATATCGGTTTATGTTTACCTCTTAATACCTGAGCAATATCACTTGCTAATCTTCCCAATACTTTATCCTTAGCATCAACAACAAACCATTCATGATTTACATCACTAGGTTTTGCGGAATATGTTTTCAATTTGTATCCTCCGTTATTTCATTTAAGTAATCAATTTTATAAAAAGAAATTTTATAATCCTTATAAAATTGTAACTTTTATTAGCTTTTCAAGTCATCTTTCCGGGACTTCCATTAAAGCTTATTAATATAATAATATTTTTATAAATTACAAATGTTTTTCTTTAAATTAATATCTTTATATAATACGATTTTAAAAAAAAAGTTAAAAAATTTGTGAAATTCCACATATTTTATATTTGTTTTCCACCAATTTCCAGCATATTATCTATCAAACCAAACTTAATACAATAGAATTTAATTTTGCTCGCGAATTATCTGATCGTGACAACAATACTAATGGAACTTTTGCACCCATAACAATCCCACCAACATCAGCTTCATCAATATAAAGCATATGTTTTAATAAAAAATTTGCTGTGGTAATATTCGGACCAATTATCAGATCAACATCACCACTAATCTTTGAATCAATTTTTTTCTTTTTTGCTGCAAGAGAAGAATAAATAACATCCAAAGCAATAGGACCTTCTGCGAGATATCCCTTCTTTGTAAATTCTTTCGCCAACTTATCTGTTTCTATTGTTTCGGGAATTTTTTCATTCAATTTTTCAATAATTGCAGAAAATGCTATTTTTATTGGCGGCTTGACAATTTTCTTTACAAATTCAATAGCATTATTGGCGATTGCTCGTCTTTTATCAATATCCAGATTAATATTTATCGCACCATCGGTTACAAACAAAACTTTGTGATAACCCGGTGTATCACAAACTGCAACATGAGAGAGTAATTCACCTTTTCTCAATCCGGTATCTCTTTTTAAAACCGGGCTTAAAAAACTTGCCGTAGCAATATCACCCTTCATCAAAACATCACCTTTGCCATCTCTTATATCTTGTATTGCATTTTTAATTGCTTCATCAGGGGAATCGCTTTTAATTATTGTAAAATTATTTAGCGAAGTTTCCTTTGAAAATTTATTAATATTATCAACTATTCCATATAATCTTGTTTTGATGTAACCTTTATCTGTTGCAACTTTTAAAGCTTCATAAACAGGTTTAGAATTTGGAAAAACTACATTAATCGTCTTCGGTTTTTCTACATTGATCAATTTGTAAATATCTGCATATCTCATAAGACATTCCTCTTATTTTACTTGTAATCATTAACTTCTATTTTACCATTAATTGCTCGAAATCCTCCATCAGCCATCGCCTCTAATTCATTCTCACCGGGAAAAAATATCACATTATAATTTTTTAAATTATCTAATAATTGTTTTTGAATATTTTTATTAAAAGCTAATCCACCGGTGACAACTACCGCCTTTACATCATAATCGCAAACAGATAACATCGCTCCGATCTCTTTTTGAATTTGATAGATCATTGCATCAAAAATCAACTTTGCTTTCTTGTCTCCATTTTTAATTCTTTTCTCAACTTCTCTACCATCGTTAGTTCCTAAATATCCTTTCAATCCGCAATTTTTTACAAACAATAATTCCAATTCTTTTTGAGTATATTTTCCGGAATACGACAATTCCATTACCCTTCTAATTGGTAATGCTCCTGCTCTTTCAGGTGAAAATGGTCCCATTCCGAGAAGTGCATCATTCACATCAACCATTTTAGATTTTTTAATTGCACAAACAGAAATTCCACCTCCAAGGTGAGCAACAACAAAATTATTTTTCTCAATATCCCACCTATTCCTTTCACATATTTTTCTCGTTGTTGCTTTAATATTTAATGCATGACTTCTGCTAACTCTTTCTATTCCCGGAACTCCGGAAATTCGTGCAACATCTTCCAATTCATCAATAGTCACAGGATCAATAATGTAAGCGGGAACTTTAAATTTATTACCAAAATAATCGGCAAGCATCGCACCTAAATTACTTGCATGATTGCCGTTTTTCGCTTCTTTTAAATCATTAACCAATTTATCATTTATTTTATAAACACCACCTTTTAGTGGTTTTAACAATCCTCCTCTGCCAACAACTGCTACCAAATCTTTAAGGTCAACATATTTTAATGATCTTTCAATCGAATCTTTGCGATATGGGAATTCGTTCGTTACATTTTTTTTGGATATTTTTGAGACTGGCATTACAACATTAAATTCGTGAATTTTTTCTTTTTGCGTGAAAACCCCCATTTTTGTCGTGGTTGACCCGGGATTAATCGTTAAAATCAATTTCATAAACCTCCCTAATTTTTATTTTTTCAAACACTATTAGTAACTTGAAATTTACAATTTTTTAACAAAATAATCAAATAAATTCTTAAAAATCTAATAACTTACCCTATCAATAATATATGCCAAAGATTGAAGTTATATAATATCTAAATAAAAATTCTCTGCAACTTTTTGTCTCAACGGTGAAAATAGATTCATCTTTACATTTCTGCCAATTCCATCCATTTAATACGACGATTTTCGAATTTATGATGTAATAATTTATTATATGGACGAACACAAACGGCATATTTATAAATTCCACCTTTTGGAATTTCTACTTTTCCTGAATAAAAATAATGATTTGTAGATTTCTTTTTTATTAATTTTAATTCAGTAATTGAAATGGGGTCTGTTTCGTATCCGTCTTGAACCAAGAACACTTCGGTTTTTACATCTTCGGGACTCAATCCATTTAAGTTCACTTCAACTTTTATATTTATTTCCAATTCATTTGTAGATTTATTAACACCATCAATCTCTCTAATCCAAATATCATCCCAGACGTTTTTTATTTTATCTTTCCATTCTACTAACTTTGAGGAATTCGCAGCTGAATTTTCAGACATTTTATTCTTATATTTAAAAGTTGGAATATAAATATTATTCACATAATCTTTTAACATTCTATCTGTAGAAAATTTTGGTGAATTCGTGATTATTGATTCTTTCATTCTCTCTACCCATGACAGTGAAAATCTATTACCATTTTTCCTTTCAAAATATTCAGGGATAATAGAATTTTCCAAAGTAAAATATAAACTCGCTTCATCATCACTATCTTGAATTTCATCATTTTTATAATCTTTATCTTCACCGATCGTCCAGCCGTTTTTTTGATTATATCCTTCTACCCACCATCCATCAAGAATAGAAAAATTAATAACTCCATTTATACAAGCTTTCTCACCGGAAGTACCACTTGCTTCTCGAGGTCGTCGCGGATTATTCAACCACACATCAACTCCTGAAACCAAATATCTTGCTAAAGTAATGTTGTAATTTTCAAGAATATTTATTTTCCCCAAAAATTCTTCTTGTAAAGATAAATGATAAATTTGTTTAATAAATTCCTTTCCGGGTTTGTCTGCCGGATGAGCTTTTCCTGCAAAAAATAGAACAACCGGTCTGTCGCTATTATTCAATATTTTTTTTATTCTTTCCATATCTCTCAATATCAAAGTCGCTCTTTTATAAGTTGCAAATCGCCTCGCAAATCCAATAAAAAGTGCATTTGGGTCTAATCGTTCCTTAATTTTATTTGTAATATATTCCGGAATTCCGTTATGTTTATTTCGTTTCTCAATATTTTTTTTCGCAATATCTACTAACCGTTTTTTGCGATGGATATGTGTTTCCCACATCTTGTTCGATGGTATTTTTGCTACTTTTCCCCACATTTTTTCATCACAAATATTTTCAAACCATCTTTTACTTAAAAATTCTTCATATAGATCTCTAAATTCTTTTGCTATCCATGTTTCAGTATGAATTCCATTTGTAACATGATTTATCGGAACTTCATTAACAGAAATATCTTTCCAAAAATCTTGCCAGATTTTTCTACTTACTTCACCATGAAGTTTACTAACCCCGTTATATGCTTTAGAAAGGTTAAATGCTAAAATTGTCATACTAAACTTATTATCAACCGGATCACGACCAAGTTCGTAAAATTGTTCCCAATTTACACCTAATTCTGAATGGAATTTATTAAAATATTTTTTCATTAATGTTTCATTAAAAGCATCATGACCCGCGGGAACAGGAGTATGAGTTGTAAAAACCGATGACGATGAAACCATCTCTTTTGCTACCTCAAATGATTTTCCTTCATCAACCATTTCCCTAATTCTTTCCAATCCCAAGAAAGCAGAATGACCTTCGTTCATGTGCCAAACTGTCGGAGATATTTTCATTTTTCGCAAAGCTCTTACACCTGCAATCCCCAAAAAATATTCTTGAGTAATTCTCATTTCATTATCTCCGCCATATAATTGAGAAGTAAGAATTCTGTCTTCGGGAAGATTTTCTTTAACATCCGAATCTAATAAATAAATGCTTGAAATTCCAACTTTCAATTTCCAAATTTGAGCATAAGCTTTTCTATCGTATAAATTCACACTTACTTTTAGTGGTATATTTTTTTCATCTTTCACAAGTGAAATTGGTAATTCATTAAAATCATAACTTGGATAAATACTTTCTTGTTGACCATCTGAATTAAACCTTTGAATAAAATATCCCTGTTTATAAAGTAATCCAACACCAATAAGTGGAATTCCAAGATCACTTGCTGTCTTTATATGATCACCGGCTAAAATTCCTAAGCCACCGGAATAAACAGGCACAGTTTCATGAACTCCAAATTCTGTACAAAAATATGCAACAAGAAAATCATCTTGTTTTCCATATTTTCTATTAAACCAAACATTTTTATCTGACATGTAATATTTATATTCTTTCATTACTTCATCAAATAATTTTACATATTCGGCATCATTGCTTTTTTCATTTAATTTATTTTGACTTATTTCTTTTAACATTCTTAACGGATTGTGTTTTACTTCATACCAAAGATCTTTATCCAAATGCGAAAATAATTTCTGTGCTTTTGGCTTCCAACTCCACCATAAATTATAGCTGAATTCTTCCAGTTTTTTTAATTTTTCCGGCACTACACTTTTTACTATGATTTTTCTGAAACGATTCATTTTTCTCCTTTGATTTGCAAAATCTACTTTATTTAAACATTGATAAGATATTCAATTTTTAAAACAATTCAAAAAGAAAAACAACTACAAATAACATATTCATAATTGTCCAAAAAATATTCTTTTTTTATCTAAACATTAATTTATTTTTTAAAAAATCATTATTTTTTCTTTCTATCTAATATTCTGATATTGAACAACTCCAAGTAGGGAATATGTCCGTGGGTTTGCCGCCTTAGCTATTAAAATTCGTGTAATTATCAATTTATTTCTGTAAATTT
>LSCC01000004.1 GCA_001577215.1 Fidelibacterota bacterium TCS52 | reverse complement strand
AATTGGACTAGAACCAGCATTATATAATTCAATATAATCGTCATAATCACCATTATCATCTTGTGCTGCGTAATCATTGCTCGCTAGAAATTCATTGATATATAAATCAGTAGTAATATTCAATGCTCCAAAATCACCTGAAACAATAACACCACCATCTCCAACTATCCATAACTTATTGTTTGCATAAGTTACATCATATAAAGTTTCAGTAGTTGGAGCCGTATATTCAGTTATTTCATTTTCATTTCCCAAAATTATCATACCAGCTTCTCCAACGATTGCTGCTGTAAAATGATTGATAAACTCAGCTCCCAACAAATCATCTCCTGTACTTGCGGTATAGATTAATTCTAATGTATCTAAACCTAAGTTTAGATCTAACATATAAACATATTTATTATCCGCCGGAATAATTCCGACATCTCCATTCCATGTAATAGCATTTAAATCTTGAGCTTCAGGAGTAACATGTGATACATAAAAACTATCAATTGTTGAAGTTGATAAAAGCATCTCTCCGTCATTTGAAACAGCAACTACTCTATTTGCATCAATTACACATAAATCTTGTATATCTTCAGTACCAGATGAAGGGATTTCAACCCAGTTAACACCAGCATCAGTTGATATCAATATTCTTCCATCCTCACCACCAACTAATACATTATTAGCATCAAGATAAATTGAAGCAGTTATGTTATCACCATCTGTCTTAATTGGATTATCACCTGTCTCTGTCCAAGTTGCACCGCCATCAGAAGTTAACCAAATATGTCCATAATCACCAGCTAATAAACCATTATTTGCATCGTAAAATTCAATTTCCCAGATATCATTATGTGAATTTGTTTTTATATTGGTTGGATGTGACCAAGTTGCACCGCCATCAGCTGATTCTGTTAAATCTCCACAACCCCAAGTACTTGCTACCATTTTATTATCTGTAATAGCATCAATACTTAAAAACCTTAATTGTGGCCAATCAGAAATCGTTGTAAAATCAGTTCCATTAGTTGTCTTAGCCCATTGATAACTATCACTAAAAATAAAACCATTACTTGCATCAACATAACTAATTAAACTAACATCTTCACCAGAGCCAACAGCAAGTGTATCCCAATTAGCTCCACCGTCAGTTGTTTTTATTATATGTTTTCCACCTGCAATTATATTATTATCATCAATAACATCAACACATTCAAAATATTTATATCCATACTCAACATCACTTGCTAAAGTATAATTTGCTCCACCATCTGTAGAAACAAAAACTGTATTATGATATCCTACAACTGCAATAGTAGAGCCACCCGCTGAAACATCATATAATCTTTTACTAATTGTCCCTTGAGGGAATAAACTTGCTATCTCTTTAAAATTCCAGGTAGTACCACCATCAGTTGTGTACCAAGTAAATCCTTCATTTGCATCAGTAATTACTACGCCATTATTTACATCGGTAAAAACAATTCCTCCATCAAGATCTTCGCCTTTAAATGATCCTTCAGCATCATCACTAGTTTGATATTCCCAATTTGTTCCACTATCTACTGTTTTCAATACAAGTGTATCTTTTCCGGAACAATAAACTGTGTTTGCATCAATAACAGAAATTCCTGTTATGTCTTCAGTATAATTTGCCGTATCACCAACTTCTGTCCAATTTGCACCACCATCAGTTGTTTTATAAATAAAACCATCATCACCACCAGCATATCCGATTTCAGCATCAACAAATTCAATTGCATTCCAATCGGTACCATCACAAGCTTTTAAAGTTGTCCAAGTTGCACCGCCATCGGTTGTTTTTTCCACTTGACTATCATCAAGTACTACCAAACCGGTATCGGCATCAAAAAAGTAAGAAGTCATAACATTTTCAATGTCTGTCTCCTCTTTTTCCAGTGTCCAAGTTTGGCCGAATGCTAATGTAGCTACTAAAATCAAAGTAACTAAGATCATTAACTTTTTCATAAAATCCTCCTCTTTTTATTTCAAATTTCTACTCGCTATTAACTTTAACAAAAAAACAAATTGAATGCAAGTGTTTTTTTATTTTTTTGTAATATTGCTATTTCACATAAATCATTTTCTTAACTTGTTGAAAATTTGCATTTCTACTATCAATACTCAATCTATAAAAATATATTCCACTACTTATAATTTTACTAATATTCCATTTATAATCATATGTACCTGCATCTTTCTCTTCGTTAATTAGCGTAGTAATTTTTCTTCCGCGAATATCAAAAACATCTAATTTTACATAACCATCTATTGGTAATTCATAATGAATTACTGTAGAATTATTAAATGGATTCGGATAATTTTGTGATAATGAAAATAGTGTTGGAATTTTTACAATAATTTCTGAAGCATTTTCTTGTATTTTTAAATCGTCAATTACCCATCCCCAGCCATTATCATAATAGTCGGCATATAAACGAAATCTTATCAAAATCGTATCACCGGCACAAAATTTATCTTTTAAATTTATACTATGTGACTTATATAATGACGGTCCTGCTGTTCCACTAAAATAAACATTCCGCCAAGGTGGATCCCAATAATTGGCATCATATCCATCAATCAACGGAATCCATTCTGTCCCATTTTTACTTCCTTCCACAATAACATAATCATGAAATTTATAATCTCCCGGGCTTGTATCATCTCCGGAATATGGTTCAACAGCAGCTAAATCTCTATAAGTAATATCCGCATTGTCAATAGAAATAATTATTGGAATTCGTAATGTAAATATTGAATTTATGTTATTTAAATATGGATGAAATGAATGAATTGCTCCATCGAAATCATCAAGAGAATCTAAAATTTCAAAACCGGTTCCACCAAAATATCCGCTATCACTCGAAAAATCAGTTAAAAATGTAATTCTTGGCTCGGCAATTGGCATAACTCTCGTTTCAATTGTCTGCGAAATATATGTTTTGTTATTATAGTAAGAACGAAGAAATATTTCTACATTTTTTAGTGCTGTAACTGAATAATCAAAAATTATTGATGTATCACCGGTATTGCTATTTAGAAAAGTATCATATTTTTGGTTATCAATCATTAATTGTGTAGAATCATAAATTGACCGCAAATTTGCTTTTATACCAATATCTCCATTAATGTTTTGTCCAACTTCCTGTAATATTGAAGCAAAAATAGCCGTTGGGGGTTCGTATCCTGAAAGTTCTGGAATTGAAACAGACCAAACTCCTCTTCCATGAGTAGCAACTACAATTTCGTCATTTACAATTACCATTTCATAAACTCCCACAGACGGTAACCCATTATCTGCCGAGACCCAAGTATTACCATTATCAGTTGATTCAAAAATACCAATTTCAGTTCCTGCCCAAATAATATCAGTATTGTATGGCATAACGAGAAGTGAATAAACTGCAACATTTGGGAATCCATTTGAACTTGTTGAGGTCATTGGATTAAAACCGGATATATCTTCCCAACTATTTCCCAGATCGGTAGTTCGTAAAATTTTTGGTGCATTTGCAAATGAAAAAAGTGCATAAGCAACAGAATCTTTTGTCGGATGAGTTGCAAATCCGGAAATTCTTCCCATGGTTATTTCTGAATAAATTTTCGTAGAATTAAAATTAAACCCTGCATCGGTTGAAACACAAATCGGATCATCAGTTAACATATTCGTGCCGGCCCAAATTATATTTGGATTTACAAGTGAAATTTTTATTTGAGTATTTGATTTCACATTCCAACTTGATGACATCTCTATTAGTTCCCAATCACCGGCAAAATTATTTGACCGCCAAATTCCCAATTCACCAACAGCAAATAGTAAATTAGGATCTTGTTTTGATTTAGCTATTTTTGTAAAAAACGGAGCACCATTTCCGACATTTTCCAATCCTGAAGTTGATTGTCCCCAGTTTTCGCCACCATCTATAGATTTCATAATTCTATTATATTGAGATGATGCAATAACTTTATTTGCATTATCATAATTCCAAACACAAGAAAATCCATCACCTTTAAAGCAATTTTCCCAATTTGAAATAGAATCTGAATTAACCGGAGAGTGCCAAGTACCATTATCTTGCATTCCACCAATATATTTATCAGCACCGTTTTGTTTATCAACTCCGTAAAATTGAGTCGTATTATAGCCGGTCAATGGTTGAGTAAATGTTTCACCTTTGTCATCTGAATATGAAACTCCACCATCATTTGCATTTAAAAATCTAAATTCCTTTTTTGTTGTATCAGTTTTAATTAATACAATGTTATGGTGATCGACATGTACACCTTTATCCGAACCATCAAATTCCCCATATCCATCCGTCACATTATTTGTATGAATCCTTTTTGTTACCATTTTATCATATAATATTTCAATTTTAGAATATGGTAAACTATTCGGATCAAATGTTATACCAGCAGGAGATTCAGGCCAAACAAAATATAAATTTTTATGAGAAAATCCACCTGTTTTCGTAATATTAGTATCAGCCGAATCGTTATATTCTATTGAATGAACAAAAATATATTCTCTTGAAATTTCACTATGTGCATCTGCTCTATTTTTTGGATTCCATGTTGCACTTGTATCATCGTCTCTTATTGAAACCATTAATTGAATATTATTATCAATGTCCCAAGCTTCAAAAGGAACTTCAATATAATCGTGATACGGATAGTTAAAATTTTGTGCATAAGTAAATCTGTGTGCTTTTTGTGAAAGTGTATCACCAAATCTAATTTCAACTGAAACAAATTCACTATCCACTGAATTCGATGGAATAAAGTAATTTTCACATTTGTCAACAGGTAAATATAGTGTCAAAAACGAATCCGTATTGATTAAATTTACATCGATAAGTTGCTTTGATGTTGAAGTATCCATTCCATCAACCATACTTATTTGCCAAAGGTTTATGCCACCAACAAAAATAGAATCTGCAGAATATGGATTTACTGCTATTGTATTATCATACCATCCTTGATAACCCAACCAATTTATATCGCTTCCATTTGTATTTTTGGTTGGATACCATTTTTCACCTGAATTTTCTGAAACATATAATTCCGCATTGCCATTTGTTTCTGCTGAAATATATAACCGAGATGTATCAGTTGGAGCAATTGCAATTTCCATTCTTTTTACAACTCCTATTCCATCAGATGACTTCTCCCAAGTAATTCCTCCGTCTTTTGATTTTATTACACCAATAGAATTTATAGTTGCATATTGAGTGTTGAAATCTTTCGGATTTGAAATAATATGTTCAATTGCATTATCTGATACATATACTTCTATCCAATTATTTCCACCATCTGTAGAGCGGAATATAAAAGATCTCGGCTTCTCTCCGGCAAAATAATTGAAACCGGAATTAGTTGCTACAAGCAAAATATTTTCATCGTTAGGCGAAACAATAATTCGCATTATATTTTGAAATTTCGGATTATTTGCCGTATTTGTTAATTGTGTCCAGCTTTCACCTTTATCACTTGATTTCCAAATTCCACTTCCATCAATCTGATCAACATTATTAAATCCCTCTCCTGTTCCGGCATAGATTATATCACTATTTGATGGTGCCATAACAATTGCACTTGTTGCAAGATTTGGCAAATCTTCAGTAACATTCCGCCAAGAACGTCCAGCATCTACCGTCTTCCAAATTCCACCACTAACCGATCCGGCAAACCATATTTCATAAGTTGGATCGGCAAAATCGTAAATCAATCCACGAGTTCTTCCGCTAACATTCCCAGGACCTCGCTCAATCCAATCTAATAAATTTGTTGAAGATACTTTTCTTAATGCTTTTGTTGATTTTATTGACTTTGCTTTTAATAATTCTTCAACTTTGTAATTGAATTTATAATTCGGTTTGAATTCACCTTGGCGAGTTCTAATTTCCCTATGATATTCTGCATATAAATTTGGACTGTCCTGTCGTGATTTTCCTTTCACTTTCTTTTTTCGTTCTGACATTATTCGATTTTTTCTATCAATAACAATTTTATTTTCTGAAATATTATTTTTGTTGTATTCATCAAGAGAAAATGTGGAAACATATTCTTTTACTTTATCATTATGATTTAACACAATAAAAACAACTATTGATGAAAATGCAATTAACAATATTATAAAATAGTTTAACCATCTATTCTTCATCTTACCCATCCTTTAATCATTTTTTAAATTCGCCAAAATTGAATTCTTTTATTTTCTAAATGATAAATTAATTTGATATTCATTAATATCATTATTGCCTGTATCTGGTGTATATTTTTTATACATTCCACCAACTCTAACAAACCCAAATCGAAAATATCTTTCAACCCCTGTTCCAATATTAATTTCATTAAAACTATCAATTTCCCAAGTAAAATGAGGTTTGAATTTACCATAACCACCTGTAATATTCCAATTTAATGATTCTGTCAAAAATAATTGAAAATAAGAATTAATGTGCCAATTTAAATGTTCTGAATTATATTCAAATGGTTTCACATATTCATTATAAATCTGACTAATCATTTCTATTTTCCCTTTAATAGAAAATTTCGTTAGCATATTTGGAATTAGAAATAGAGATGAATTAAATACATGTGTCTTCTCTTCATTTTCAATCATAATTGTATTAAAATGAGGATTTTTTGCAAAATCATTAAATTGTTTATATACATAACCAAACCGAAGACTACTTTTACTATTATTAAAATTGTAAATAATATCCCCGGAATATTTTCCACCTTCTCTCTGCCAATAAGCAATATTTACCGGTTTTGATGAACTCCCGGTTTCTATATTATTTGTAGTATAACCATAATTCCCATTTAAAATTATCTTTAAATTATTTATTTTTTTATAAAATTGCAAACTATAATTCATTCCTTTTTGATTATCTGTTTTATGATTTGAACTACGAGGATTTTCAGGTCTAAAAACATTATATCCAAAATATGTTCTCACAAGCGCATCACTGTATTCTTTCACTGCTTCATATTTTCCCTGCCTATCGGAATATCTTATATATCCACCAAGCACAGTTGATTTATTAGAAGATTGTAGTCCAGCACCAAAAGACACATCAAAATTTCTCTTGATCGTCTCACATTGTGTATATACATCTTTTAATCCTTGCTCCACCCCATAATTTCCTTTAATGCCAAAAAACACTCTGTTATTTATGGAATGATTATATATAAATTGTAATTTTGGTCCATTATATTCCGTGTCACCGATAGTCGTATCTGAATATGAAAAATAGTGATTATAAAAATCTTTTTCTAATGAATGCTTCATATCAAACTTACTATCATGATTATATTTTATGATTGAGGCAATAGAAGAATTATCATTTAATCTTTTAGAAGTAACGACTTCAAAATTAATATTTTGTTCTTTTTCCGGAGAATATTCGCGATGAAATAAATTATTTTTATTACTTGCAGTCAAAGTATATTTCATGATATTTTTCTTAAATGTAATTTTGAAAAATGCTGGATTGTTACTTATTGAATATATTGAAACTTGCGAATTGAACAGATCGTATTTTGAATCGTTAGAAAAAATTTGATTCTCGAATGAATATAAGAATGCAATACTTATTAAAAGTATTATGAATATTTTTACTATTTTTAAATTTCTAATTTTAATTAATTTCATGTTCTTTTCTCTTTCATAATTTTTTGGTTAAAAAAAATTTATTCATGATGATATCCTATCGTAGGAGCCGAAATAATTTCAAAATCAATAGTGGAATTATCAGTATCAAAACCAGGTGCTTTTCTCTCTAAAGATTGTCCACTGTATTTTTGCAGTCCAACACCTCCAAAACCTCTATCAACATAGCTTTCAATATCTTTTGTATGACCGGAATAACCACTATATTCAACTCCATCAACAACTGATTCTCTATCTAATCCATCAAGATAATCTACATCACTTCCATCTCCCAATATTAAAACATCTGAATTTAATCCAACCATAAATTCGCGATGCTCGCCAACTTCAATGCATTCTAAATTTGGGACAGTAGGATCATCCCAATCACCAAGATCGGCACTATTCCTAAATTCC
This sequence comes from Fidelibacterota bacterium TCS52, assembly GCA_001577215.1. Lineage (GTDB taxonomy): Bacteria > Fidelibacterota > Fidelibacteria > Fidelibacterales > Fidelibacteraceae > TCS52. The sequence continues at coordinate 666 of LSCC01000004.1, read as the reverse complement.
CAATCTGCTACAGTAAGATCTATACTTGCATTGCCATTAAATATCAAATCCTTATGGTTATATGCATCTTGTGCTAAAACAATAAATTCTCCTGGTTCAACCGGATATTCTTTTCCGGTAAGTGGAGTACCTGGAAATTGAAAAATTGAAGTAATTTCCAGAATAGATGTCCACATTCTGCAAAAAACCATTCCATCAAGATATTTTGTTTCATCAGATGAGTTATATAATTCAAAAAATTGATCATAAAAATAAAAAAAATTATTCGGCGGTCCAACCGTATATATTTCATTTATTTTCAAACCTTTACCAGAACCACCACATAGAATATTTATCGTAGTTACCAAATCAGAACTACTATCAGGATTGTAAATTCCTGCATAAATAACGGGCATAGTATCAATAAAAGTCCCATAATCAACAAATATTTCCGAATTAATATTTACATTATAATTACCCCACGGAATGTCTTCAAAAATAACTATTCCGTTAGAATCTGTAGAACCACTATAAAAACAATTTTCATAAGCATAAGTAAATATTTCAACAGGTATAGAAGATAATTTTGCTTCGTTATTAAGTGAATCAATATCAAACCGCGCTTGAAAAGTTATATCCATTTCCCCATCATAAGTTGTCGGTATTTCTTCTTGATTTAAACAACCA
>LSCC01000039.1 GCA_001577215.1 Fidelibacterota bacterium TCS52 | reverse complement strand
AATTGGCGAAGATGGTTATGTGATCTCAAATGGATATGGTGACTTAAAAGAGTTAACATTTAGAATCGCTCATATGGCTGATCGAAAAATATCTGAACTTGAAAAATTACTATCAATTTTAACAAAAACAATTAAAACATTATAAAAAGAGATGATATTATGAAAATTTTAATAACTGATGGAATAAGTAATAATGGACAAAAAATATTAAAAGATAGTGGATTAGATTTTCACATTGAACATTATGATTTGGAAAACCTTATTAAGGAAATTCCAAAATATGATGGAATAATTGTTCGATCTGCAACAAAAATACCTAAAGAGGTAATTGATGCAGGTAAAAATCTAAAACTTATTGCAAGAGCAGGAACAGGAATAGATAATATTGATCATGTTTATGCAAAATCAAAGGGATTGCCTGTTTTGAATACTCCAACTGCTAATTCAGCTTCTGCTGCTGAACTTGCAATTGCTCACATTTTCGCACTCGCAAGGTTTTTAAATAAATCAAATATTTCAATGCGAGAAGGAAAATGGTTAAAAAAATCATACAAAGGATTTGAGCTTAATGGTAAAAAATTAGGAATTGTTGGTTTTGGAACTATTGGAAAAATTGTTGCGGAAAAAGCAATTGCACTTGGAATGGAAGTAATTGTTAATGATGTTGCTGATATTAAAACCGATTTAAATGTAAAAGTCGTATCACTTAATAAATTATATGCAGAAGCAGAAATTATTACAATACATCTTCCAAAATTAGACAAACCTCTAATTGGTAATTCTGCAATTAAAAAAATGAAAGACGGTGTTTACCTGATTAATTGTGCAAGAGGTGGATTAATTGATGAAAGGGCTTTATTGGATAACTTAAATTCCGGTAAAATAGCCGGTGCCGGTATTGATGTTTGGGAAAATGAGCCCGATTTCAACTTGGAATTGGCAAATCACCCTAATGTTTCAATCACTCCCCATATTGGTGCAGCTACAGTTCAAGCATCTAATAGAGTTGGGATTCAAATTGCACAAAAAGTTGTGAATGAATTAAGAAGTGCTATATCTTAACAATCCTAAATTGAATTAATATTGTATTAAACTCACACTCCTGATACAGACAAATGTTAACTATATCATAAACGATGTGGAATGAAAAAATGTTAACCACATCGCCCAAAATCTGGAGAGAAAAAAATGTTAATGTTAATGTTAACCACATCGTTTACGATGTGGAAAGAAAAATACAACCTACAACACCCTGGGCTTTAGCCCACAAAATAAAAAATGAAATGATTGATAAAATTTATATATTCCACATAACATAACATAAGTAATTTGAATAGAAATAAATTAATCACAAAAGAAATACAAATTAACGGAATTGTACAGGGTGTAGGATTTCGCCCATTTGTCTATAGGAAAGCTGTTGAACTTAATTTATCAGGATATGTTCTTAACACCTCAACAGGTGTAGAAATTACAGTAAATGGCGAAGAAAAAAAAATAAATATTTTCCTGTATCAACTTCAAAATAATAATCCTGCAGCGTCAAAAATAAAATATTTCAAAGTAGATAATATTCCTGAACAAAAATTCACTGAATTTAAAATTAAAAAAAGTACACAGCAAATCGGCACAACATTGATTTCACCTGATCTGGCGGTTTGTAAAGATTGTGTAAGAGAAATGTTTGATAAATTTGACAAACGATATCTCTACCCTTTTATCAATTGCACAAATTGCGGACCTCGATTTTCTATAATTGAAAATACACCTTACGATAGACCGATGACAACTATGAAAGATTTTAAAATGTGCGATTATTGTAAAAATGAATACACAAATCCACTTGATCGAAGGTTTCATGCACAACCAATTGCATGTCCGGAATGCGGGCCAAAATTTGAATTATTGAATAATAATCTTGAAAAAATACAAACAGATGAACCAATAAAAGAAACGATAGAATTACTAAAAAATGGAAAGATTGTTGCAATTAAGGGAATTAGTGGATTTCATCTCGCTTGTGATGCAACAAATACAAAGGTTGTAAAACGATTACGAAAATTGAAAGATCGTCCGCATAAACCATTCGCCATAATGACTCAAGAAAAAAACCTTTCTAAATTAGTAGATATTACTGCAGAAAACATTAATTTATTAAAATCACCTGAATCACCAATTCTAATTCTTAAAAAAAAGAAGAATTTGCTTTCGGAATTAGTAGCTCCTAACAACCCAAATATCGGTGTTTTCATTCCTTATGCACCAATACACTTTTTACTATTTGATGAAGAATTACCATTTCTCGTGATGACTTCCGGAAATATAAATAACGATCCGATAAGTAAAGATGAAAGATCACTACAAAAAATATGCGACTACTTTCTTACAAATAATCGTCCAATTTTAAATCGTTCCGACGACTCCGTGATTCTTCCAACAAGAAATAAAAATTTGATATTGAGACGCTCTCGTGGTTTTGTTCCATCACCAATTAATTTACCAATAAATACAATTCCGACGTTGGGAATGGGTGCAGCTCTAAAAATTACCTTCTCTTTAACAAAAAACAAGCAACTTTTCCTCTCACCATATATTGGAAATTCATTCTCCAAAAATACAATGGATTTCTATTTTGAAATGTTAGAAAAATATAAAAAATGGTTTGACATAAAGCCAAAATTAATCGCCTGTGATCTTCAACCAGATTTTTTTACTACGCGTTTAGCAAAAAAACAGGATCTTCCGCTCATCAAAGTACAACATCATCACGCTCATATTGCAGCAATAATGGCCGAACATCATATTACCGAACCAGTGATCGGAATTGTCTATGACGGCACAGGTTATGGCACTGATGGCGCAATTTGGGGTGGTGAAATAATGGCTGCTGATTTCAACAAATTTCAACGACTTTTTCATCTTAATGATATGCCTTTGCCGGGTGGCGATTCAGCAATTAAAAAACCTATCCGAATCGCTTATGCTTACTTAAAGAAAATTGGAATTGATACGAATTTTCTAGAAAATATTTCCGAAATGGAAAAAAGGATTATTTCAAAACAGATTGAAAATAATTTTAATGTTTTCCAAACTTCAAGTATGGGGCGCTTATTTGATTGTGTCTCTACAATGTTAGGATTATTTCCTGAAATTAGCTTTGAAGCTCAATCGGCAATGGCTTTGCAATTCTTGTGTGATGAAAATAATATAAAAAATGCTAAAATATATTCTTATGAAATACAAAATGACAAGATAAACATTCAATCGATATTAAAAGAAATTGCAAAAGATATCCATAATGGAATTTCTCCAAAAAAAATTGCAGAATCATTCCATAACACAATCATTCAATTTACGGTAGATGCCGTAACAGAAGCATCAAAAAAATCCGAAATAAAAAAAGTTGTTCTTTCCGGTGGAGTGATGCAAAATAAAATAATAGTAGAAAACTTGAATCATATATTAACAAAAAATAATTTTACTGTTTATTTGCCTTCCGAATTACCTTCAAACGATGGATCAATTTCTGTTGGACAAGTAATGGTTGCGAATAGTAAGTATTTAAAAACTTGATAATATTCTTGCAAGTTAAATTACTTATTATTATATTTTTAATAGTTGATAAAGATATAAATATATTATCAAAATAGAAGGAAATATGCCCAGACATTCTTTTACAACACATTTGCTTGAGCAAGGAACTGATCTGGGATATGTACAACATCTTCTCGGGCACAAAAATTTAAAAACAACAGAGAGATATACTCATGTTTCAAAGAATGCAATAAACAAAATCAAAAGCCCGTTAGACGAGTTAGAGTTAGGAAATGATTAATATCACAAAATGGGAAAAGTTCGTATATACTCCCAAATCAGGAGTATCCCCGACCTTTTATTGAATCTAAATGGAATATCCACGAACTTGTTCGGGGATACATACGTTGTAGGCAATTGCCGTCCAGATAAAGGCAAAGTAAATTAGAACGCGCGCATAAGAAAAGGGTATAAATCAAATGGAAAGCAAAGATATAAGAAAATTGGGATTCAATGAAAAAATTCAGCCTTTATCAACTGAGCTAATGAAAAACGAATTATCTATAGCAAGAGTCATTGAGGTCAATAAAAATAGCTACATGGTGTCCAATGGTATTCATGAAATGATTGCTGAATTGACAGGCAAATTTATGTTTGAAACAAAAAGCGCTATTGACCTTCCGACTGTCGGCGATTGGGTTACAATTCAAGCTTTTGATAATTTCACTTTTGCTATTATACATTCTATTTTGCCGCGTAGTACTTTATTAAAGCGTAAAGAATCAGGTAAACGAATTGAGTTTCAGTTAATTGCTGCAAATATTGATTTCGGATTAGTTATGCAGCCTGCAGATCAAATCAATTTTAATCTTCTTGATAGATATTTTGTTTTGCTAAACGAAAGCAAAATTGAACCAATACTCGTTATTAGTAAAATTGATCTTTTATCAGAAAAACAAATTGAATTCTTAATGAGTGAGTTATCCCGATTAAAATCTCAGTATATTACTATTAGTAATACTATCGATAAAGGTACTGATAAGTTATCACAAAAGCTTATACCATATAAAACATATTGTCTACTTGGAAAATCTGGTGTTGGTAAAACTTCTTTACTTAATGCTTTGCTTAATGATAAAGCTTTCAAAATAAATGAAATCCGTGAAAAAGATGGAAGAGGAAGACATACGACAGTAAGACGACAATTGATCTGTTTAAATTCAGGAAGCATATTTATTGATAATCCAGGAATGAGAGAACTCGGCAATTTTGAAATAGAGGCTGGTTTAGAAATAACATTTAATGATATATTATCTCATTCAAGCAAATGTCGCTTTAAGGATTGTTCTCATACTCACGAAAGTGGATGCGCAATATTAAAAGCTGTTAAGGATGGTGAAATTGATAAAGATAGATATAGCAACTTTATCAAATTGAAAAAGGAATCTGATTTCTATGAGATGTCATTCTTGGAGAAAAAGAAGAAGGACAAATTGTTTGGGAAAATGAAACAAAATTACAAAAAAATTATACGAGATTTTTGAGCAAAACAAAAAGTATATGAGAAATGCGCGCGTTAAATACAAGGATGGGTGGCAACAGCCTACAACAGCGACTATGCGGTTCCGGCTGGACAAGCCAGCCTCCACCCAAATTGAGCTTTGTCACGATTTTTGTAAAAGCAAAAATACATGCCAATCGGCTTCGCCGACCGCCCAACTTCACATAGTCGCAACCATTATACAAAATAACCAAAAATAATTCACAAATCATATTTATTATTTTTATAAACTTTACGATAAACTCTATGAGATAATACAAATTGTAATAATAATAGAATAATATAGTATAAATATTGTAAAAAATAACAATTATATCTTGTAAATATGATTGCTTTGGATTTGGAATAATATAAAAACATTTTCATTTTTGCTAAAATAATGTTATATTTTAGTAAATTTAAGGGGTATAATATGTGTTTAGCAATTCCGACAAAAATAGTGGACATAAAAGGAAAAAAGGGAACTGTGGAAATGGGCGGAGTAAAAAAAGAAGTTGGTTTGGACTTTATTCCAAAAGCAAAAGTAGGAGATTGGATTTTACTTCATACAGGATTCGGACTTGAAATCATATCTGAAAAAGACGCACTTGAAACAATTGATGCTATTAATGAAGCATATCAGGTAATGCCCGATGAATATTAAAAAATTTCAAGATCCAAAGCTAATTAAAAAAATTGTAGAAAAATTAAAACGAAATAAAAGACAAATTTCTTTGATGGAAGTTTGTGGTTCACATACAATGGCAATTGGGAAATGGGGAATTCGTGATCTTTTACCGGACAACATTAAATTGATCTCCGGTCCGGGATGCCCTGTCTGCGTTACACCTATGTCAATTATCGATTCTGTTATAGATTTAAAAGATGTTACAATTGCCATCTTTGGCGATTTGATGAGAGTTCCGGGTGAAAGAGGTTCTTTGGAATTAGCAAGAGCAAAAGGACTCGATGTAAGAATAGTTTACTCTCCTTTGGATGCCTTAAAACTCGCTCAAGAAAAGGAAACAGTTTTTGTGGGAATTGGTTTTGAAACAACTATTCCGGGGATTGCATATACAATCAAAGAAGCATATAAGAATAATATAACAAATTATTCTGTATTAACTTCACTAAAGGTAGTTCCACCGGCTTTAGAATTACTCGCTTCTGCTGATGATATAAATTTAAATGGTTTTATTTTACCCGGCCATGTGAGTGTTGTTACAGGCTCAAATGCATATAATTTTCTTCCTGAAAAATATAATATCGGTGGAGTGGTTACGGGTTTTGAACCGGCAGATATTCTTGTGAGTGTGGATAGATTGATTCAACAAGTTGAGAACAATGATGCTAAAATAGAAAATGAATATAGCAGAATTGTAACTCCCGAAGGAAATAAACATACTCAGGAAATAATGAAAGAAGTTCTCGAGATCGATGATGGAATTTGGCGAGGAATTGGAGAAATACCAAAATCAGAATTAAAGATCAGAAAAAAATATTCAGATTACGATGCAGCGAAAAAATATAATATCAATATTGAATACAAAGAAGATAAAAGTGGTTGTCGTTGTGGTGATGTTTTAAAAGGAAATATTATTCCACCGGAATGTCATCTTTTTGGGAAATCTTGCACTCCATCAAATCCAATCGGACCTTGTATGGTATCATCTGAAGGAAGTTGTGCGGCTTATTATAAATATGAAAGGAAACAATAATAATTAATTTGTAAACATAAAAAACATTAATTATATTTG